>NZ_JAEQCF010000151.1:0-6065 GCF_020738625.1 Microcoleus sp. PH2017_09_SFU_O_A | reverse complement strand
AGATTGATTTTTCATGATTTACTGATTGTGTAACAACCAATATAAGTTTCTAGTATCTTATCCTGTTTCTAGTAAGGCAAAAGTAAACATAAGTTAAGAATTGGGATTCAATCCAGTAAAGCAAAACTTTCCATTATATCATAAAATTATTTTGCAAGAGGTCTAATGAAAAATTTGCCTATTTTCTTAGGAATTACAGCGATACTGGTTCAGGTCTGTTTTCCTCCGGTCGCCAAAGCACAATCAGTGGCTGAACAACGTATCTGTCGTCAAGGTGGGCGATATGTTGTATTTGCTCAGCACCCTCTCTCTCAAGGGGCATGGGGTAGGGGAGGACTTGATGGAAATCGTCCCAATAGTCCAGTAGGAGATAGACTCAATGTCGAGATTGCTCATGAACAGATATTTTTCTGTAACAATGGAAGAGTTGTGGACAACATAGGTTTTGGCCCAACAGGCAGATTCAAGTACCCCGAAGAAGCTATCAGAACCGGTCAAGAATCTAGTGGTGGCAGAGTTGACAACTTTGTTCCAATTGATAGTGAACGTTACGATCCTGAGATAGTTAAAATTGTTTTGGCAGGCGGAACAGCAGTTCTTCCCGATCGTTGTGAGTTTCGCACACCAAATGATGGTATTTATGGAGGGGTAGTCAATAATTGTCAAGGTTGGACAGCAAGAGTAAAAGAAGAATACTGGCGAAAGATGTTCATAGGTACATGGGAAGCAAGATTCCAGTGTGGACCTGGTAAATACATTATGCGGTACTATCTCAGGGGTGATACTCTTATCCAAACCGTAATACAAAACGGTGGAGATAATTGTTTACCCAATGGACATACATCTGCTATCGGTTCAATACCAAGGAACATTTCTAAAGGAAGTACCTTCAATGCTACTATCTATCTCGGTACAGGAAGTCAGACTAGATCGGGAACAATTAGAATAATTGATGCCAATACTTTTGAGTTTGAAGGTACTGTTCTTCGTCGAGTTAAATAGTAATTGTAGCTGAAAGCAGTCTAACAATATAAAAACTAGGATTAATTCCAACAGCATCAGCAACCAACTCATCAGCAGCAGCAATAGTTACGATCGCCCCTTACTTCTTTACTGATAGGCGAATCAATGAGGAGTGTGGAGGCGATACTCTTAGGGTGAAAAATGCGATCGCCCCTCACTTTTTACCGATCGACATCGACGCTTATTAGAAGCAGATAATCTCGATCGTGCATCGCCAGTATCTAGCAGTGCATTCGCGGAGACAGAAAAGCCTGCATGACATCAGAGTGATGGGAATCGTGGGTAATGCTTCATCGTCAGAAAAGGGAAACTAGATCGTACTAGGCATAAGTAGACGCCTCTCGGTCATCCCGAATCATCTGCATCAGAATGTTTGCAGCTTCCGTTGCGTCGTAAGGCGACCAAACCGGATACTCTGATGCAGAAAAGATAACTTGTAGTTCAGCCTTTGGGATTTGCACAGCTAGGAGTTTGAAGAGTGATAATTTGTCTGACTGGCTCAGACTGTCCACCAAGGGAATTAACTCAGCGAGAGACATAGTTTAAACTCCCAGACATACGATAATACATTATACATTTATCATAAACTATCTGTGAGATAATGAATCAAGGATACACGGAAATCTTAAACAACCCTTTAATTCGTATAGAATTAAAGCAAGCTTGGGAAGATTCTCAACCTGGAGTAACTGGCGGACACGAAGAAGGCGGTTTCATTTTGAAAGATTCAGCAGGAAATCTCAGTGTTGTGCGATGGTCAGTCGGCAATCAGAATAGCATCATTGTGCCTGCTCATCCAAAGTGTAAAATTGGGGAAAACGCTATTGTTGCGTCGTTTCACACTCATCCCAATACAGGAGGTGATTATTTGCAAGAACCTAGTGAGACAGATAAGCGTGCTGTTAGAGACGATCCTGATTTAAAGGAAGCCTCTTATGTAGGTGAGTTTGTGATTTCGCAAGCAAAAATCTATTTAATTGCACCGAATGGACAAGTAAGTGAGATTTCGGATACATCTATCATTCTAGGTTGAAAAGTGGAGGCTAATTATGGCTGCAACATTAAGTTCAGATGTGCTTCAAGATGATATTGCTGTTGCAATTGCTCGTGCGATCGCTGCTGCTAATAAACGTGCCCGTGAATTGAATATTGATGTAATGCAAAGCATCATCAGCCTGACGCAGCATCCTCAAAATGATAGCTGGGTATGGCGAGTGAACTATGGGGCAAGAGATTATATTGGGCGGCGAGGTGGGGATTTAATTATTGAAGTTAATCCAGAGGATATTAGCATCCAGAGAGTGCTTTGGGGGCAATAGGTACAGTGCGATCGCATTTTTTTTTACTCAAAATCTAATTTTAAACAGAAGTGCGATCGCCCTTCCTCCACCTCTTCAACAACTCCGGCGTCACCAAACCTTGCGGAAAAAATATCGTCCCCAACACAATCAACACCCCAAACACAATTAATCGCCCATCCCGCAGAAATTGCGCCAACCAAACCGGCAATCCCTGAATAGTCGCCATCCCCCTCAAAACCTCCGGTAAAGCAGTAAAAACCATCCCGCCCAAAACAGCTCCCAAAAACGTTCTACTACCACCAATCAACACAGAAGTCAAGTAAATAATACTAGCATCAAAAGTCCCTTGACGCGCGTTCCAAGTATTCAGAAAATGAGCACTAATAGCACCCACAACCCCAGCTAAAATAGCACCTAACGTAAAAGCCAAAACCTTGTAAAAAGTTGGGTTAATGCCGATCGCATCCGCCGCCAACTCATCAGCCCGAATCGCCGCAAAAGCCCGCCCCACCCGAATCCGTTCCAGCCGATAGACAATCGCCATACTTACCAACAGTAAAGGCAGTACAATCCACAAATACTCGATCGGCGTTCCAAACGGTTGCGGAATCCCAAAAATCCCCACAGCCCCGCCAGTGATGTCCAGATTCAGCGATAATACGCGGAGAATTTCCACAAAAGCAATAGTTGCGATCGCCAAATAAATCCCCCGCAACCGCAGCGCCGGAACTCCCACCAAAATACCCAACAACCCCGAAACAGCCCCTGCAATTATCATCTCCACTAACAGCAGTGGCAGCGGAAATAAACCCCCCGTCGTTTGAAACACCGTCGTAGACAAAATCGCCGCAATATAGCCGCCCAAAGCATAAAAACCGGGGCTAGCGAGAGACAATTGTCCAGTCATCAAAGGCAAATATAGCGACAATCCCAACATTGCACCCAGCAACATCGAGACAATCAGAAACCCATAAGTAGTAAAAAATGTAGCCATAACTTTATCTTAAATTATAAACATACTTAAATACGGGCTTTCTATCAAATGCGATCGCATCCGAATTATTCATTTCTCTCTTCTCTTTCTCTGCGCCCTCTGCGCCCTCTGCGGTTAAATCATTCCGATGTAACCGGAATCGATCTAACAAACTTACACCTTTTGAATCAAACGCCGCCCAAACAAACCCTGCGGCCTAACCAACAGCATAATAAACAATATCGCAAAAGCCACAGCATCCTTATAAGCCGAAAAATCTCCCGGCACAAAAGCCTCCACCAAACCAATGATAAACCCACCAAAAACAGCCCCCGGAATACTCCCCAACCCACCAAGCACAATCACAGCCAAACCCTTTAAACCAAAAGCAATCCCAAAATACGGCCCCGCAATACTCACACTAGAACCCACCAAACTCCCCGCCAAACCAGCCAGAAAACTACTCACAAAAAACGTCAAAACAATATACCTGTCAGTATCAATCCCCAACAGACTAGAAGTAGTAGCATCTTCAGCCACCGCCTGCATTGCCTTACCAAATTTAGTGAAATTTATCAAGTAAGTTAGGAGACTAACAATCGCCACAGCCACCACAAAAATCACTATTTGCACAGTGCGAATCGGAATCTGTCGATCCGCCGTACCAAAGTTAATAGCTGCTGGCAAATTGCCGTAAGTATTAGCCGGAAAAGTGTAAATCTCAGCCCCGACAAGATATTGAATCATATTTGCGATCGCAACTGCTACACCCAAACTAGAAACCACCGTCAACAGAGGATCTGAGTGTCGGCGACGCAAAGGTAAAAAAGCAACTCTTTCCACAATTACTCCCACCAAACCAGCCAACACACTGCCCAAAATTAGCGCCACCGCGAAAGGCAACTGCACGGGAATTCTAGCATTAGCCAACAACCCGTTAAAACCGAAAGCACCGCCCATCAGCGCATAAGTGAAATAAGCACCTAAGGTAAACACTGCACCGTGAGCAAAATTAATAATCCCGAGAATAGAAAAAACCAGCGTGTACCCCAGGGCAAAAATAGCATACACGCTGCCGATCGACAAACCATTCAGAAATTGTTGCAGAAATAGAGTTAAATCCATCGCCAGTCACAAATTAGGCATCAAAATTAAATCATTCAATCACAAATAGGCTAAAAAACTACTGTCCTATTTTTTGACTGCATCCGTTAAATCCGCTACAAAATTCCTTGCCGAACTTCCTTTATTTCAGAAACTCAAACTTCCCATTAACTCCATCCGCATCCATTTTAATTTGTGCCACATAAAAGTCTTTCTGATTGATTTCACCTTCCGGCGTAAAAGAAATTTCCCCCAAAGGTGTATCGTACTTACCAGTCAACAACTGCTCATTAAGCTTTGTACGCAAGTCTGCCAAAGGCTTTTTACTAACCTTAGACTGAGAATTAATTGCCTTTAATGACTCCACAAAAACTTGAACGCCCGTAAAAGCTTGAGCGCTAAACTGAGGCGGTTCCTTCTTAAATTGAGCGCGATAAGCATCGCGAAAAGCCTTATTAATTTCATTCTGATATTCCGGGCTGTACGCTTGGGCAATCAAAACCCCATCGCAAAGAGCCTTACAAACAGTAAATACATTGGAAGTATTCAAACCGTTGCCGCCAATGATAACGCCTTTGTAGCCCAACTCCCGCAATTGCTTAATTAAATTGCCTCCATCTGCGGCCAACCCAGAAATAATGATCAAATCGGGCTTGACATTGATCGCATTAGTGGCTTGAGATTGAAAATCTGTATCAGTAGTCAAGAATTTTTGGACTGTTGCCAATTCCAGCCCCATCTCTTTAACCGTTTTCTGGAAAGTTTCAGTCTCAGATTTGCTGAAAGCATCATTCTGAGCAAAAAACACGGCTACTTTCTTGATATTGGGATTTTGCTTGAGGGCGGCTTTAACTGCATTAGGTGCCACCACGGCGACAGGCGCGGAGACTCTGGCCACATAATCGCCAATCTGGGGAATGCCTTTAGCCGTATTGGAGGGTGCGAGGACGGGAACTTTGGCGCGATCGGCGATCGGATCGGCACCAAAAGCTTGCTGTGATAGAGTTGGGCCCACAATCCCCACCACCTTATCCTGATTGATCAGAGTATTGAACGCATTAATCGCCCCTTGTTCATCTCCACCCGTATCTTGGAACACCAATCTAATCGGCGTCCCATCCACACCGCCCTTATCGTTAAAATATTTCTCAGCAATTTTCGCCCCAGCCACCTGTTCCTGACCGAGTAAAGCCACATTGCTAGTTTGCGCCACCCCAATCCCTATATATATAGTCTTGGAATTCTGCCCGGCCGAACCCTGTGGCGAAGTACCGGCAGAGGGCGAAGTCGCCGGAGATGCTGTGGTAGAGGTTTGGGGAGTATTTGTCTGACTGCAAGCCAGCAACAGTGAAGCGCACGTAACGAATAAGGCACTAGGGCGAGCTGTCGGTTTTTTCATGAGCGGGCGATCGAACACATATATATAGAACATCTGTCTGTGTCTGTAGAGATATTCTACCCATTAGCGGAAGAGTCCCCGGAAAAAACCTTAGAATTACGCCCCAAACAAGTGAAATCCGGAAAAGCAGATTGGGCGATCGGGTCAAAGAGTCGGTCTCAACAGTCGAAACCCATACGGTGCATGGCTTCAAAAAAAAGTCAAAATTATTTTCGCAAAACGCTTGACAAGCCCTTGCGAAATAAGTATATTAATAAAGCGCCAG
>NZ_JAEQCF010000022.1:0-86662 GCF_020738625.1 Microcoleus sp. PH2017_09_SFU_O_A | reverse complement strand
GCAATTTCCGGGAAATGTGATGTTGTAAAATAGATTTTTGGAACGAACCGCGAACTCCGCAAACTTGGAGAACAAAAGCTCGATCAAAAAAACATCCTTAGTCGAGTTTATTGAGTCCGGAATTTGGTACAATGCCAACAATTTCTCTCAAAAACTTCTCTTTTCTTCCTCTGCGTTCTCTGCGCCCTCTGCGGTTAAAAAAAATCTCATTCACAAATCAAATAAAATTGGACTAAAACTCCCTATGCCTAACCCAGAAATTCGCACAGCTAACGTCACAATTCCCAATAGAGATTTGCAAATCGCGGCTTACCTAGCCCAACCCGCCGCCGCAGGGCAATTTCCCGCTGTGATCGTGATTCAAGAAATCTTTGGCGTCAACGCACACATCCGCGAAGTTACAGAAAGAATAGCAAAGGAAGGATATGTGGCGATCGCCCCAGCCATCTACCAGCGCCAAGCCCCCGGCTTTGAAACCGGCTACACGCCCGAAGATATCAAAATCGGCAGACAATACAAAGAACAAACTACCGCATCCCAACTGCTGAGCGACATCCAAGCCGCCATCGATTACCTCAAAACCTTACCATCCGTCAAACAGCAAGGTTTTGGCTGTATCGGTTTCTGCTTTGGCGGACACGTCGCCTACCTCGCGGCGACTTTGCCCGAAATCAAGGCTACAGCGTCGTTCTACGGCGCTGGTATCGCCACTCTCACCCCCGGGGGCGGATCTCCCACGATCGATCGCACAGCGGACATTAAAGGTACTCTCTACGCCTTTTACGGCACTCAAGACGCCAGCATTCCCAAAGAACAAGTTGACCAAATTGCAGCAGAATTGCAAAAACACAGAATTCCTTACCGAATTTTCAGCTACAATGCCGATCATGGCTTCTTCTGCGACCATCGCGGCAGTTTCAACGCTACCGCAGCAGCCGAATCGTGGGTGCAAGTGAAGCAGCTATTTCAACACGAACTTCAACCAGCTTAGAGAGTGGAAGATGAGAGAGAGGGGAGAGGGGGAGAGTGGGAGAGTGGGGGAACATCTTGCTTCTTGCTTCAACAACTGACAACTGTCAACTGACAACTGACAACTGTCAACTGACAACTAATTTACTGATAACTGACAACTAAACTGACATGAATTCCAAATCTACAGGTTCTCAAAGCGCAAAAGCATCTTTTTCAATGGATGATTTTGCTAAAGCCCTCGAACAGCACAATTATGAGTTCCAGAAGGGACAAGTAGTGCGCGGCAAAGTGTTCGAGTATGACTCAAATGGCGCGTATGTTGATATCGGCGGCAAGTCTTCGGCTTTTTTGCCGATCGAAGAGGCTGCTTTGAGAACGGTAACGGATTTGTCGGAAGTCGTTCCGCTAGACGAGGAACGGGAATTTTTAATTATCCGCGAACAAGATGCAGACGGCCAAGTTACTCTGTCTCTGAAACAGTTACAAATTCAGCAAGCTTGGGAAGATTTAGTTGCTTTGCAGGAAACTGGTAAAGTGCTTCAGGTGCGGGTTTCTGGGGCGAATAAGGGCGGCGTGACGGTGGATGTTGAGGGAATGCGCGGTTTTATTCCCCGATCGCACTTAGCCCAACGCGATAACATAGAATCGCTGATTGGTCAATCTTTGACCGTGAATTTCTTGGAAGTCGATCGCGAACGAGAAAAACTCGTACTTTCCCAGCGGATGGCCACTCAATCTTCTGCCTTAAATCAGTTGCAAATCGGTCAATTAGTGGAAGGAACAGTCAGCAGCATCAAGCCTTTTGGCGTGTTTGTGGATTTGGAAGGAGTTAGCGGTTTGCTGCACATCAAGCAAGTCAGCCAAAAATATATTGAGAACCTCGGACAAGTTTTCACCCCCGGCCAACCCCTGAAAGCCGTGGTAGTTGACCTCGATCAAAGTCGCGGTCGAATTTCGCTTTCTACTCGGGTACTCGAAAATTATCCAGGGGAAATGGTGGATAAAATGGCGGATGTCATGGATACCGCAGAAGAGCGATCTGAACGTGCTAGAAAAACTCTTTCTTAGGTTTTGACAATTGTACTCGTTTACTCGTTTTCACGCTAACCCTGAAAACGAGTAAACGAGGGAGGCGAAAATTATGAAAACTTGGGCGAAGGTATGTAGTTGCGCTTCAGCGCTCTTTATATATATATGTTGATCGAGAGCAAGGTATGTAGTTGCGCTTCAGCGCTCTTGATTATATATATTTATCAAGAGCAATGTGCGATCGGACAAGGTATGTAGTTGCGCTTTAGCGCTCTTTATATATTATAATCAAGAGCGCTCAAGCGCAACTACATACCTTTCGGAGCGCTCAAGCGCAACTACGTACCTTTCTACGTACCTTTCTACGTACCTTTCGGAGCGCTCAAGCGCAACTACGTACCTTTCTACGTACCTTTCGGAGCGCTCAAGCGCAACTACGTACCTATTAAGAGTGCTCAACGACAACTTCCATTAAACAGTTTTAGCCGCAGTCGAACTTGTTTCAGTCTCAGCCTGTGCTTGCACCGTCCAAGCATTTTCCATATCTAGCGCTTGTTTCGCCTGATAAACTGGTAAGTCAAACCAGAAAGTCGTGCCCACATTAACTTCGCTAACTAAATTAATTTTAGTGTGGTGCTTGTCAATAATGTTTCTGACAATCGAAAGACCTAATCCCGTGCCTTCTAGAGTGTGGACTCGGTTTTCTACCCGGAAAAAGCGATCGAAAATTGCCTGCTGATCTTCGGGATCTATGCCAATCCCGGTATCAGAAATTTCGATCCGCACCACCGGAAAATG
Organism: Microcoleus sp. PH2017_09_SFU_O_A; assembly: GCF_020738625.1. Classification (NCBI taxonomy): domain Bacteria; kingdom Bacillati; phylum Cyanobacteriota; class Cyanophyceae; order Oscillatoriales; family Microcoleaceae; genus Microcoleus; species Microcoleus sp. PH2017_09_SFU_O_A. The sequence continues at coordinate 83,863 of NZ_JAEQCF010000022.1, read as the reverse complement.
GCTGGTATTTGGTGGAAATTTGTGGGTTCCGGATGCGCCGTCTTCGCGTGGATGAGCATCCGACTCTAGGAAATAGGCTCGAATTGCCACCTTACCACCGGACTCGGTAAATTTTAAGGCATTTCCTACTAAATTTGCAAATACTTGCAGCAGCAAATCGTAATGACCTAAAGCTGGCGGCAAACAGGGGTCAACTTCTTGCTCTAATTCGATGCCTTTATCCCTGGCATTTAACTGATAAGTTCGCAGAGTTTGTTCGACAGCTTGGGGGAGGTCAACAGCGTCCAATTGATAAATTCGGCAGGATTCTAGGCGCGATAAGTCTAACACGTCGTTGACTAAACGAGTGAGGCGATCGGTTTCTCGATTGGCAATTTCTAGAAATTCCCGGCGTTCGCTTTCTAGAAGGTCTTCTCCGTACTCGTGGAGAGTTTCGATAAAAGATTTGATATTAAATAAAGGGGTTCTCAATTCGTGAGAAACATTGCTGATAAAATTGCTTTTAGCCTCATTTAGTTCGACTTCGCGAGTGATGTCCTGCACTGTCATGGCAATGCCTTTGAGACTGTCTCGGTACTGTCCGGAACCTTGATGCTTCGAGGTTTGCTCGTAGAATGTACACTCGATCGCGTTCGGGCGTTTTGACTCGGTACAGGTATTTTCCTCGTCGCGCACGCAGCTTTTGCACAGCGGTTCGGTTCCAGGGGCTTTGTGGAGAATTACGGTGGTTAGCAGAATCCGAATTGTGCGGTTGACTGGTTCGCTCAGAGTAATCCGAAATTCGCCGCCTTCGCGATCGCCCGCAGCGATTTCGTGCAGGGGTCTTGCTAACTCGCGCTGCACTTCCGCAGGTAAAATATTGACGACGTTAATGCCGATCGCATTTTTACCTTCCCATCCAAAAATCCGCCTCCCCGTCGGGTTGACTAAAATCACCTGCAAATTTGCATCCAGCAACAGCGCCCCATCAGCAATAGTTGAAACCAAAGTTTCTAGTTTCGCTTTTTCCGCTGTCAACTCTTCAATATTTTGTTCTTCATAACTCTCTAATTTCTCGGCCATCTCGTTAAAACTGCCGATCAACTCGCCCAATTCTCCCCCCAAAGGCAGGTCAACTCGCTGCTTAAAATTCCCGCCCGCGATATTTTTGACCCCAAATACTAATTGTTTGATCGGGTGAGTAATTGTCAGCGCATTAAATACAGCGCCCAAAATCACCATCACCCAAATCGTGACAAATACTGCTAAAGTAACATCCCTGGTTAGATTTGAAGAGATAACTGCTGCGGGATTGGGGTTAATGCCGATCGCCAAAACGCCTAAATACTTGTCCTCGTGAATTAGCGGCACAAATACGTCAGTAACTTCTCCGTCTGGCGTCAAGTGCTGCCGCACCAAAGGCAAAGAAGTTAAATTTCTCGCCTCAATGTCGGCGATAAAATTATCTGGGAGTTTAATTTGGCGGCGCAGTGTCAGGGAAGTTTGCACCTCAGATTCCGAGAAAGGTATCCCCAGAAAAATATCTCCTGCTTCGTCGCCGTACAGCATATAGCGGACGCTGGAGGTGCTGCTATAAAATTGGCGGGAAAAACGGGCTACTTCGGAGCGATCGTTTTTTGCAATCAACGGCGCCACATTTGCCGCCAAGAGCAGACCGAGGTCGCGGCCGTAGCGAGTATCGTTAAGTCTGGCGTCTAGTTGGATAGTATTCACGGCCCAAAAAGTCAGGCCGCTCATAATTAACGAAACTACGAGGGTAGCACCGGCCATCAGGCGAGTCTGGAGGGTAAAATCCGACCACCAGCGGGCAATAATTTCTCCGATTTTGTTTAGTATGGCCAGCATTTGAGCAGTTCACCAGTTGAATATTAAAAGGAAGATTAATTGAGTTTGTGGTCGATCGATTTTTCTGTCGCGACTTGTCCGCTACTGCCACCGCAGATGTGCCAAACTTTATTGTGGCACTTCTACCTTGAAATTGCTCTGCTTTTGGGCGGCCAAAACCTCTATCCTCCGGGGTTTTAATTCTATCTTCTGCTTGGGGGAGTTCTAGTATCCCCAGCGTGTCGAGCTTTCGGATAGCAGCGGCCACAGCAGGCCGCAATTCCTAATTTCGATCGACACTGGGCTCGACACTGGGCTCAACACTGGGCTCAACACTTGGCTCGACACTGGGCTCAACACTTGGCTCAACACTTGGCTCGACACTGGGCTCGACATTTTGAGGGGCCAGCGCTCGAAGGCCGATATCCCGGCGGCAGTAAACCCCTTCAAATTGGATGCAATCAACTGCTGCATAAGCTTTAGAGATAGCTTGTTCCAAAGTTTCTGCAACCGCCGTGACGCCCAAAACGCGGCCGCCCTCGGTCACTAACTGCTGCTGCTTCAACTGAGTGCCGGCGTGAAACACTTCTGCACCTTTGGCTTCAGCTTCCTCGATACCTGTAATAACTTTGCCTTTTTGATAATTTCCGGGATAGCCCCCAGAAGCTAAAACCACGCAAACAGAAGCCCCAGACTTCCAGCGAATGTTGGAATATTCACCCAGACGCTGCTGACAACAAGCAAACACCAAATCTTCCAGGGGAGTTTCCAAGAGGGACAAAACCGCTTGAGTTTCGGGATCTCCAAAACGACAGTTGAATTCTAAGACTTGAAGTTCTCTTTTCGGTGTAATCATTAAACCTGCGTAGAGGACGCCCCGGTAATCGATGTTGCGCTTTTGTAGCGCAGCGAGGGTAGGTTCAAGAATTTCTGCTTGAATCCTGTCCATTAGTTTGGGCGAGACAATTGGCGCTGGGGCGTAGGCTCCCATACCGCCGGTATTGGCTCCCTTGTCGCCTTCGCCAATGGCTTTGTGGTCTTGAGCTGCCAGCAGCGGTTCTACTGTGATACCGTCGGTGAGGGCGAGAATAGAGACTTCTTGACCGGTTACATATTCTTCGACGACGACTCGGAGGTTGTCGGTGCCGAATTCGCCTCTAAAAATGGTGTTGATGGCGCTGTGAGCCATTTTGACGGTGGTAGCAACGGTGACTCCTTTGCCTGAGGCGAGTCCGTCTGCTTTGATGACTATGGGTACTCCTTGTTCCACAACATATGCTTTGGCTGCTTCTGCGCCTGTAAATACGGCAGCTTTGGGTGTTGGGATTTGTGCTTCCAGCATCAATTCTTTGGCCCAGGATTTGCTGGATTCAATTTGGGCGCCGGCTTTGTTGGGGCCGAAAATCATCAGTTTTCGCTGTTGGAAGTAGTCAACGATGCCTAGCGATAGGGGCAATTCCGGGCCGACGATGACGAGTCCGATGTTGTTCACCATCACAAAGCGTTCTATGCCTTGGAAGTCGTCGATGTTGAGCGACAGATTTTGACAGCCTTTTGTGGTAGCTGTGCCGCCGTTGCCCGGAACGCAGAATACTTGTTTAATCCGCGTAGATTCTAGCAGTTTTTTTGCGATCGCGTGTTCGCGACCTCCGTTCCCCACAACCAAAACTTTCACAGTATCCTCACCTATAAATTTTGTTCCCTGAATGTCGCATTTTCAGTGTTTGCACCTGTCTATCTGCTTTTTGCAGTGCTGTCAATTATGCCATGCTTGGCGAATCGTGAATTGCTAGATGTGGCACTTTTCTGGAGGAGTGGGGAGCGATCGCTATTTGCCGGCATCCTGGGATCGTGCAATAATTCAAGACTTTCGCCGTCGATTTTTTCTAGGTTCTGCCTCGATTAAATCGTGCAATTAGCCCAAAAAAATTGCTTTTAAATATTCAATATTTCTCATACATTCGGCTACAAATAGCGATAAAATAAACAAGTTGATACCAGGAATTTTACTCACATGAAATCTAATCAAACCGCTGCGAGTTCGCCTGCCAAATTGAAGCGGGTGGGCGTTGTCGGCGGCGGTCAGCTAGCTTGGATGATGGGAGAAGCTGCTAGCGCGCTGGGTATTGAATTGGTAGTCCAAACTCCTAATGGTGATGACCCGGCAGTTTCTGCTGCTGTGGGTGCTGTTTTGGGGGCTGTTGATGATGTTTTGGCTACGGCTTATTTGGCGGATGGCTGCGATGTTATTACTTTTGAAAATGAGTTTGTGGATTTGGATGGTTTGCGAACGCTAGAACAGCAAGGTGTGTTATTTCAGCCGAGTTTGTCGTCGCTTTCTCCTTTGTTGGATAAGTACGTGCAGCGCTGTTATTTACAAAGGTTGGGTTTGCCAACTCCCAGGTTTTGGGCGCCAGATAGTATGGCGGATTTGGATTTAGATTTGTTGCAGGAACCCCAGGGAAGGCAGATTGGAGCAGGGGCTGTGGGGCATGAACCTATGTGCGGGGAAGTTGCGATCGACAATTTAGCAATTTCTGTTTCCGACAGCACACAGATAGAACAAAACTCGGAATCTGGGCCTAGAGATTTTCCCTTTGTCGTCAAAGTTCGCCGCCACGGTTACGACGGCCAAGGTACTTTTATTGTTAAGGATCGCGAGAGTTTTGAGTCAATTAGCGCTACACTTAAAGGTCAGTCTTTGCTGGTAGAAGAGTTTGTGCCGTTCGATCGCGAGTTGGCTGCGATCGCAGCTCGATCGGCAACTGGTGAAATAGCGATTTACCCGATCGTGGAAACTCAACAGCAAAATCAGGTTTGTCGTGTAGTGATTGCCCCCGCCGATATTAGTTTAGAGGTGCAAACCGAAGCTTGTGCGATCGCCCGTACTCTCCTCAATAGCTTAGAAGCCGTCGGCGTATTCGGCATTGAATTATTTTTAACCGCCGACAATAAGCTGTTAGTCAATGAAATTGCTCCCCGCACCCACAACTCGGGACACTTTACAATCGATGCTTGCAAAACTTCACAATTTGAACAGCATTTGCGCGCAGTTTGTCAACTGCCTTTAGGTAATTGCGATCTAAAATGTGCAGGTGCTGTGATGGTAAATTTGCTGGGCTACGAGTCTGCGGAGTCAGATTATTTAGAGAAACGAAAACAACTGGCACAAATTAGCGGCGCTTTTGTACATTGGTATGGTAAGAAAGTATCCCGCCCTGGCAGGAAACTGGGTCACGTTACTGTCCTCTTCGACGGGGACTTGGGGGAGAATGAAGGAAAGTCGGCTAGTGCGATCGCTCAAACCATTGAATCTATCTGGTATGGAAGTTAAATTGCTCGAAGAGTTGCCAAAATCGAGTTAGTTGCTGTATGTTAACTACCAGCCGGGAAGTCTAAGGGTATATTTAGAGGGGATTAATCTCAATTGCTGCGCGAAGTACCCCGTTGGGAATTACTCCTTGGGATGAAAGGCTCGTCGGGTGTAGATACCGAAACCGACAATTATTCTTTTATACCCCTTGATGATCTGGAAATACTCTGATACTATATTAACAAGTGGGGGTGGAACTACCTCACTATAAAAAGCCTTTGAAAAAAAGGAAAAAGAAGCCTGCGGTCTAACTGTACTCAGTTGACAGTCAGGTTTGTTCACATAAAGGTTCTACTGCGACGTTGGTGACTGCCAATAATGTTTTTTTGATCTATAACTCTTAACTCTCGGGAATCAAGATGTTTGGACAGCAGTAAACTGGGCTTGTACCCAGAAACTTTAAGTCCGAGCCAACGGTGCCCACCTGGTAAAATACCAGGTCAAAAGCTGAGGTAAGACGGCGTTGCGGTGAACCCTTAAAATATTGATTGAGATAGGCGCTAATATGGCTGGCCTATTTTTTTTATTGGGAATTGGGAATTGGGAATTGGGAATTGGGAATTGGGAATTGGGAATTGGGAATTGGGAATTGGGAATTGGGAATTGGGAATTGCATAAGTCCTATGATTATTAGTTTCGATCGCAAATAACACATAAATACTGACTACCGACTACTGACTACTGACTACTGACTACTGACTTCTTCTCAACCTTCCCGTACCATCCAGACAAGCATCGACAAAATTGTCTCGACAGGAGGAAACGGATAATCACTGACATCAATAGTCACAACTTGCCCTTCGAGTTTCATAAATCTCCAAGCAGTGCCGCTAGTTACTGAACCGTAAATAATCGGAATTGGGTTATTGTTAATTTCATTAAATCTTTGAGCCGCCACCATTTCAGCAATGCACTGTCCTAAACCGCTGTTAATGTTATCTCGCTTCGCTTCTACTAGCATAACAGCAGGTGCTTCTATCTCAAATTGCTCAGGAGAGCGACTGATTAAAAAATCGCAAACTCCGTTTAATCCCGCTGCGGTATCCACGGTGAAATCGGTGCCGGAAAATACGCTGATTTGGCGGTTCAGCAACCGTTTGACTTCCAAAAGTGCGGGGGCGATAATTAGTTCTGATTTAGCTTTTTCGGTTCCTACTGCGATCGCCCAAGGCACTGTATCTGCCAACAAACCTGCTAAAATAGCACTGGGTGCGATCGGCTCAACTTCCGGCAAAAAACGCCCGCCTTCAACTGCGGTCAATCCGAAGCTTTGCTTAACCTTTCGCAGTGTAAAATCGCTGTATGCCATGATTTTGATTTCAAATTTAATCAGATGCTATATTAACATCAATAAAAATGGTGCTTTCAATGCCCTACAGTGAATTCACACTCAGAAAAGCTAAACGCGATTTCGGCTTAACTACCGTAGAAGCAGGCAGATTTTTGCCACCAACCGAACCCATCGAGCCTAGTGTATATTTAACTGAATCCCTCATTGAAGGATTGCCGCTTGCTACAGCGACGGGTTCTGAAAAAGCGCGATCAGAACTGATTATTAGTCCTATTTTAGTCGAAGTCCGCAAGATTTTACAGCGGCAAGTGAGTCTATTTTCGGGAGAAGATTTTACTGTAGAGCCGGAGTTGGGATTGAGTGGTATCTGCGATTTTTTAATTAGTCGTTCTCCCGAACAAATATTAATCGAAGCACCAGCAATTGTGATTGTTGAAGCGAAAAAAGCCGATTTAAAAATGGGATTGGGACAGTGCGCGGCCGAGATGGTAGCAGCTCAAAAGTTTAATGAAATCAACAATATTGCGATCGGCACAATCTACGGAAGTGTCAGTAGTGGCACTGCTTGGAGATTTTTGAAGTTGGAGGCAAAAACTCTGACAATTGACCTCAATGACTATGCTGTGCCGCCTGTGGAACCTTTGCTGGGGATGTTGGTTTGGATGGTGCGGGATGGTTAGGGCGATCGGCTTTAAGTTGAATTTTAAATTAATTGCGATCGCCCCTTGCCATTCACAGTTCGCTCTGCTATTCTCTAAAAAAGACCGATAAGTCGGTTAGCGCCATAAAAATGTCAAAAGCTCAAGAAACCAGAGAAAAAATTCTCAGGGAAGCCGCAGCACTGTTCAATCAGTACGGCTACTCAGGTTCTTCTATGTCTGACATCATGCGCGTTACAGGCTTGCAAAAAGGAGGAATTTACAACCATTTCAAGAGCAAAGATGAGTTAGCCCTGCAAGCTTTTGACTTTGCGGCTGAATGTATGCGCCGACAATATCTCGGGGCTTTGAAAGGAAAACGTCATGCGGTCGATCGGCTAAAAGCTGTTATATCTTTATTTAGCACGTTTGCCGAAAATCCTCCAATTCCAGGCGGCTGTCCCCTGTTAAATACAGCAGTTGAAAGCGATGATGCTCATCCAGCTTTGCGTCAGCGGGTACAAATAGCAATGGATGGTTGGCGCGCTTTGATTTGCAAAATTATTAACAAAGGAATTGCTAAAGGCGAAGTTCGAGAAAATGTCGAAGCCGATGTAGTCGCAACTATTGTGATTTCAACCCTGGAAGGAGCCGTGATGATGAGTAAACTTTATGGGGATGCAATTCATGTCAAAAGAGCAATTGAGCATTTGCACGGATATCTCGACAGTCAACTTTAGAACCGAATAATTTTTTTGTTATCAAACAGACCTTTCGGTCTCAAGAGAGCAATTTCTCCTCGTTACTAGGCTCTGCCTCCAATTTTCCTCCCCAATCGAGGCAGTTTTTCAATTATTAAAAATAGACTGAGAGTACCCAAAATGCAAGCATCCAGCGAACAGAAAAGACCTTTGGAAATAGAATTAAGCTTTCCCGTACAAACTTACGATATCGACTTTGCGGGAATCGTTAGCAATATTGTTTATATCCGCTGGTTGGAAGACTTGCGGATCGCACTTGCTGATGCTTATTTTCCAGTACAGAAAATGCTGGAAAACGGTGTGGCTCCAATGCTGGTGAAAACAGCAATTGAATACAAGCAGCCGATTAATATTTTCGATAAACCAACTGGGAAAATTTGGATGAGTAAAATGAAATCGCTGAAGTGGATGATGGATGCTGAAATAATTGTAGCTGGGAAAGTCGCTGCTATCGCCCAACAATCTGGTTGTTTTATTGAACTATCAACTCGCAAACCAGTGCCGATTCCATCTGAGTTTTCTCAAGCATATTTGGCTCAACAGTAAATCGATAAATTTTCACACAAAATACTTTTTGTAGTCAGGAGTTTAGTCCTTAAATTTTACGCCGATCGTCCGAAATAATACCAATACCAAACTGCAAATATTTACAAATCTCAATTACTTTATGAATCATTCAACAATTGCCAATACCGAAGTTATCCGCCTCATCACCATCCCCATCAGTCACTACTGCGAAAAAGTGCGGTGGGCCCTTGACTTGCTAAAAATTCCCTACATTGAAGAAAGACACGTACCACCTTTTCACCGATCGGCCACCAGCAAAAACGGAGGTAGCAGCGTTCCTGTTTTAGTTACCAAATCTGGCAATTTTACAGATTCAACAGATATTTTGCATTACCTCGATACAATCAGTTCATCAGGTCAGTATTTGTATCCGACAAATGTAGAAATGCGCCAAGAAGTCGAAGCACTTGAAGAGTTATTTGATGCTAGACTGGGAGAATATACTCGCAATTGGGGATATTTTTATCGATCGGGCGATCGCAAAACAATGCGAAGAGCTTGGTGCAACAGTACCCCCGTACTTGAGCGAATAGGGTTTGAAATAGCCTTTCCGTTGATTAGCGCCAAAGTGCGGCAAGTCTACAACATAACAGCAGATTCCGCCGCCAGTTCGCTGCAAGGAATCAAAGAAATTTTTGAGATTGTCGATCGAAGATTAGCAGGTGGCAAAACCTATTTAGTAGGCGATACAATATCCCCAGCCGACATAACTTTTGCAGCGCTGGCGGCTCCGGTTTTGCTGCCGTCGGAACATCCGGTTTCGGTAGCGAAAATTGAAGAATTGCCGATCGAAATGGCAGCAGTAATTAAAGAATTGCAGTCAACTGCCGCCGGAGTTTACGCCCTCCGCTTGTATCGCGATCAGCGCCGAGTTCAGTCATCCCATCCCGATCGTCGCAAATCCAGCTTGCAGAAAGTAGCAGAAACGTGATACAGTTGAAGCTTGTGTCCAAATAACACCACTCCATGCCAAAACTCAAAACTCGCAAAGCAGCCGCAAAGCGCTTTAGAGCGACCGGCAGCGGAAAAATTGTGCGCCGCAAAGCTTACAAAAGCCACTTGCTTTCACACAAAAGTTCAGCTCGCAAAAGCCGTCTCTCTAAGCTGGTCGTCATCGATGAGACCAATGATGGTAACGTGCGGTTAATGCTTCCATACTTGTAAAGTTTAACGGAAATTCAAAGATGACACGGGTAAAACGCGGTAATGTCGCCAGAGCGCGCCGCAAAAAAATTCTCAAATTAGCCAAGGGTTTCCGCGGGGCACAGTCCAAACAGTTCCGCACAGCTAACCAACGGGTGATGCAAGCCCTGCGAAATGGTTATCGCGATCGCAAAAAACGCAAACGCGATTTCCGCCGCCTGTGGATTGCTCGGATCAATGCTGCATCGCGCCAACACGGCACGAGCTACAGCAGACTGATCGGCAACATGAAGAAAGCCAATATCGAAATCAACCGCAAAATGCTGGCACAAATGGCAATCATTGACCCCGCAACATTCGGTAAAGTCGTGGAAATGGCAAATCGAGCCGGATCGTGAAAGCTTGAATAGTTTTCAGACAGAAGAAAGCAGAAGTAGGAAAGATTTAGCTATCTGCCAGAGAAGGAAAACTCCTGATAAATCTAGGAGGTTGAGACTCATTTTCCTTCTTTGTTCTTACTTCTGGATTCTTGATTTTTCAGAAATCGCGATCGGGCTAGTCGATCGCCATTTTCGTGTTTTTATATAGTTGCCAAGGCAAATCTCACAGATTGCTAGCGGATTAAAATAAATAAAACCTTCCACAAACCAACTAACATAAAAAAACATGGATAGTAATTTGCTGATTGTTTACCTGTCAGTTTTGCTGGCTATACTCGGTAGCACTTCCTGGTTTGTTGTGCGCCAGATTTTCAAAACTCGGAAGCTGGAAATGTCCTTGGAACGCTTAGAAAATAAGCTGACCATAGAAAAAGGAACAGCACAGGAATACTACGAGTTAGGCAGTATCTATGTAGATAAGAAACTTTACTCCCAGGCGATCGTACTATTTCAAAAAGCTCTGAAAAGCCAAGAATTAGCAGGCGAAGAAGATCTAGCATTTCTTTACAACGCCCTAGGTTTTGCCCACTTCGGCCAAGAACAGTACGACATCGCGATCCGTCAGTACAAAGAAGCCCTGAAGTTGCAGCCCGACTACGTTACATCTCTCAACAATCTCGGTCACGCCTATGAGCGCAAGAAATTAACAGCTCAAGCCTTGGAAATGTACGAACAAGCTCTCACCTGCGATCCAGAAAATGCCACTGCTAAAAAGCGAGTAGAGTCCCTCAGGAAGCGTTTGGTAATCTATAATTGAGGGCCGGTGTTACGAGCAATACAGATCCCGCAAACCTGGTTTCATTCAGAAACCGGGTTTTTTCTTCCCATAATCAAAGAGACTAGACTATCGAACACCTTAATGCGTTAGTTTTTAAGAACAGGAATTCACCTAATGCGAGCGATCGCAGGCGATCCCAACAGTTTAAACTACTGTCAAGATCGAAGCAGTGCCTGCAACATCGGTCAGTCCTAAACAATTGAAGGAGGAGAACGTAGTGACATCAATTCTCGTTGTCGAAGATTCGTGGTTGACTCGCAGGGTGATCTGCAAAATCCTGCGAGCAGAAGGATACGAGACTTGGGAAGCATCGAGCGGCCCGGAAGCTCTGGAACTTCTGGCCGCTAAGACCCCAAACTGTATGCTCTTAGATTTGCTGATGCCAGAAATGGAAGGTCGCGAAGTCCTGCAAGCCATGCGCGATCGAGGATATAACATTCCAGTCATCGTCATTACCGCAGATATTCAAGCAACCACCAAATCCGAATGCATGGAACTCGGAGCCCTGGCAGTAATTCACAAAATGCCCAACTCAGACGAACTAATCGGGTGGATCAAAAAAGCTCTCAGTGCCAGCGAGGAGAGCGCCCCATGAAATTAAGCGCTCGACAGCTCGATGCTTTGCAGGAACTCGTCAACATCGGGATCGGTCAAGCAGCAGGGATTTTGAACGACATGATCGAATCTCCCATTCGCTTGCAAATTCCCTACCTCCAAATCCTGTCTCCAGCCGACGTGCAAACAGAATTAGAGCAGCACCTCAACGGCGAACAAATTTCCGCCGTCCAGCTCAAATTTACTGGTTCCTTTGGAGGCATTGCCCAGCTAGTCTTTCCCACCAACAGTGCGGCCACGCTCGTGACCATGCTGACTGGGGAAGAAGCTGGAACTCACGACCTGGATTCGGTCAAAATTGGTACGCTGAGTGAAGTAGGAAATATTGTAATCAACGGGGTCATGGGTGCAATCAGCAACGTACTTCAGCAGCGCCTGAACTACTCAATTCCCAATTACACGGAAGGGACGATCGCGACTTTGCTCACATCTGGCGGTTTGGCTGCTGATACAGTGGTTTTATTAGCCCAAACCCGTTTCATTATTGAAAGGCTTCACATTGAAGGAGATATCATCCTCATTTTCAATGTCAGTTCCTTTGACGCCTTGTTGGCTGCGATCAATCAACTTGCCGGGGGTCTATGATCGAGGAGAGCAAAACTATTGAGGAAAAGTTTGGAGTTCTCGACAGTGTACCAGTCGGCGCCTGCCTGCTGCGAGATGATTTTGTGGTGCTGTTTTGGAATGCCTGTCTGGAAGACTGGACGAAAATTGGGCGCGAGCAAATGTTGGGAACCAAGATCACAACTCATTTTCCTCACCTGAGCCAGCTCAAGTACGCAAATCGCTTCCAGCAAATCTTTGCAGGAGGCCCGCCAACAATTTTTTCTTCTCAAATTCACAAGCACCTGATTCCGGCAACTTGGCAAGAGGGCCAGCAGCGCATCCAGCAAACTACTGTGACGGCTGTCCCTGCACTTTCACCGGGCGTTGCAGAACTGAATATTCCCAACTTGATTCGATCGACTGTGGAGTTGGAACCAGATAGTATGGTGCGACAAGGAGATTCTGTTGGTGTCGCATTGCCGTCAAACTTTCGGGATTCAATTTCGCCTTACGGCTTTATCCCACCAAACTGCCAATCGTTTTACGCCCTGTTGGTAATACAAGACGTAACCGACCTCACCCACCGCATCCAAGCTTACCGCACGATGCGAGATCAAGCTTTGGAAGAAGTGGAAGTGCGCCAGCGGGTGGAAGCAGAATTGCGCGAGAGCCAGCATTTCATCCAGCAGATTGCCGATGTGGCGCCTTACTTACTCTACATTTACGACTTGACCGAACAGCGCAACGTCTATGTCAACGGTCAAGCTTCTAAGCTGCTAGGCTACACTCCCCAAGAAATTTTACAGATGCAAACAGCTTTGTATTCCAGTTTGGTGTACCCAGAAGATTTGCCGAGGCTATCCGCCCACCTGCAAAAATTTCCCTCAGTCGCAGACGGGCATATTTTGGAGTTGGACTATCGGCTCCAACACCGATCGGGCGAATGGCGCCACTTTCGCTGCCGCGATCAAGTGTTCGCCCGCACAGCAGAGGGGAAGCCCAAACAAATTTTCGGCACTGCTCAAGATATTACCGAGTACAAGCAGGCAGAAGAGGCGCTGCGACAACAAAACGAACGGGAACTGCTGATGGCGACGATTACTCAGCACATCCGCCAGTCTCTAGATTTGGGCGAAGTGCTCAGCACGACAGTGACAGAAGTGCGCCAGTTCCTTCAGGCCGATCGAGTGATGATCGTCCGCTTTAACCCCTGTACGGGCAGTCACTGCGCCACACCCCCGACGGGGGCGGTGACAGTGGAATCTGTAGCACTCAACTGTCGGCCGATGCTGGGAGAAACCCTGGAAAATTTCTGTTTTGACGAGTTCTATCTTGAAGCCTACCAACATCGGGCGATCCGACCGATCGCGGATGTCTCCGCCGCCGATTTGCCGCACGCTCAAATTGACTTGCTCGCACAATTTGAAGTCAGAGCTTATTTGGTAGTACCGCTAGTGCAAGGGGAGGAATTGTGGGGACTGCTGATGGCTCACCAGTGCAGTCCCCGACAGTGGATGCAGTTGGAAGTCGAGTTATTGTCTTCTCTGGCCACTCAGTTGGCGATCGCGATCAAACAAGCAGAACTCTACCAGCAGTTGCAAGCAGCCAACCTCAAGTTAGAGCGTTTAGCAACTTTAGACGAACTCACGCAGCTAGCAAACCGCCGTCGGTTCGATCAGTATTTAGACAGGGAGTGGCGCCGACAAGCGCGGGAACAAACACCTCTGTCCCTAATTTTGTGCGATATTGATTCTTTTAAAACTTATAACGATACCTACGGACATCCAAAGGGAGACGAGTGTTTGCGGCAAGTCGCCCAGGCGATCGGCAAAGCAATTAATCGCCCTGCCGATTTAGTAGCTCGCTACGGAGGCGAAGAATTTGCCGTTATTTTGCCGAATACGGCGAGTGAAGGGGCCGAGCTGGTAGCCGAACACATACAGCTCAAAATCGCAGCTTTACAGATTCCTCACGCTGGTTCTCAGGTGAGCAACTACGTCACTGTCAGTCTGGGGATAGCGACTATGGTTCCTATCTCTGAATCCGAAGCCTCTATTGCGATCGACGCAGCCGACGCAGCAGCGAGTACGGTTCCTGCATCTAAATCCCCAGCCTCGATATTGATTGACGCAGCCGACGCAGCGCTGTACCAAGCTAAAGATCTCGGGCGCGATCGCATCCAAGTTTACCAACCAGACCCTCCCACAGCCAAAACCAACGGCACAGCCCCTCCCGTGCGCCCGGTTGACTTTTCCCTACCCAATACTAATTTCCCCTCACCCACAAGCGCTTGACTTCTGCCAATATTTGTGAATTCGGAATAGACACTGACCCGAATCCGGCACTAATACCATTAAATATTTTAGATTAAATATTTTAAATTAAATATTTTAGAATGACTTATCACTATCAGGCTTTCGAGCTTGCCTACAGTTACATTCTTTTTTTTACCGCTATAACTTCAACACCGGAGACATTTTTATTCTAGCATTTTGGAACCAGCTTTGGCAAGAAAAAGTCTCAAATACAATCAGTTTTTTCTGACAATTTTACTGACTTTATCACTTGTTTGACCGAGAATGCTCCCAGTATAGATTAAAGTTTAATATCAAGTCCGCTGCTACCAAACTTGTATGGTAGGCTTCGATCGCAATTAGCAATAGAACAATGCCACCAATTAAAGAAAGTTAAACCAGGAATTAAGTCTTGACAGCGATGAAATAGTACCTTTTTGGCTACCAATCTTATAGCGTTCCAGCCAGATAGTATGGTACCAAGTGAGATCGATCGGGTCGGATTCCTAACCGTAGTTGCCTTCAACTTCTTCTACTGAAAGATGTGGTTCAACAACCAGACGCTTGACCATAATTGTACGATCGCACGCTCTTCACCACACCGCCATTATAGCCAGGACGGTGCGACCGGACTCGATATGAGTAAAATTCAAAAAAGTCAAAAGTAATAAAGCTTTCAGTAAAAACAAGATTTTTTACTTTTGACTTTTGACTTTTGACTTTTTAGCACATCAAGTATTCAACTTAAAACTCAAAACTATTAAGGTGCTGCCGCCGCCCTGCGGTTGGCAACAATCAGATTTGCCTGGTACTCTGCCGCTTTTTGCTGAGCCTTTGAATGGTTGGGGCTAGTTGACGGCACGGCTCTCATAAGCTGAACCGCTTTCTGCCATTCGCTTGCTACCGCAATCCACTCTGCTTGAGATTGAGCCGTCTGTGCCAAAACTGCCGCCTTCTGAGCGTTGTTAACGCCTTCCCTCCAAGAGTCAGGCTTAGGCGCGGCGGCTTTTGGTGCAGGAGATGCTGCTTTTGGCGCAGGAGATGCTGCCTTGGGCGCAGGAGGTTTGGGAACAGGGCTCGCGGGCGTAGCAGCATTAGTGGGAGCGGCTTTTGGTGCAGGAGGAGATGCTGCCTGTGGGGCCTCGCCAGATGCGCTGGGAGATGGAGATGTGGCTTTAGACGCAGGAGATGTGGCTTTTTTGGGGGAGGGCGAAGCTGCTTCGGGGGCGCTCGGTTCAGGGTTCGAGCCGCCACCGAAGGGGAAATTTCCAGTCAAGTAAAGCGCTGCGATCGCCCCCAAAGGCACTAAGATACCCACAGGTATTGCCCATTTTGGGAATTGTTTTTTCGGAGGGGGGGCTACATCTTCGTCTTCGTCTTCCTCGTCGTCTTCCTCGTCGTCATCTGGATCGAATTGTCCCTCTTGATAATAGTCTTCGCCATCGGGTTCGACATCATCTAAACCTACAGAGTCGTCAGGCATTCCAGTATCCGAGGCATAAAGCATTGGATCTGCTGGCATCAGATCTATTTCATCTTCCCACGCAGGGGAGCCGTCACCTGTGCGACGCCCGTAAACTTTGACAGTGTGAATTGATTCGACTCCCAAATTCGTCATCCCGCTGCGGATGAAATCCACCAATGCCATTTGACTCGGTACTTTGCCTGACTCCAGAGTTATGTGGAGGCAGCCGTTGTCCCGCGTCACATCGGCGTTGATGCCTTTGGGTTTGAGTGTACGGTTGATGCTAGATGCGATCGCTTTTGGATCGCCCTGCTTCAGAAGTTCCCGCAGGTTCTGTTGTGTCATGGGTAGCGCTCTTTTTTTTGGGGGGGGTGGAGAGCCGGCAAATAATATTAATCGATCGGCGTTCGGCGGCGGACAATATTTATTTACCACATTAACTTCTACTGTGGCATTCTGAGATTATTTCTCGTAGCTATTGAGATTTTTGCGCGCGATCGGATATCCAGCATATATCCGATCGCGCAATTTGTTGTAAAAATTTACCAGAAAGAATTGGTTTAAAGCCCGCCCGCCCGATCGGGAGAAATTAAAAGAAGCCTATTCATTACTCCAATCCTTTTCCTTCCAGGTAGAGGTCGCCCTCAAACTGTCAACTGTCAACTGTCAACTGTCAACTGACTGAAAGTCACGGCCCGCTCCTGCTGGGCTGTCTCTCCTCACCGAAACAAGCTAGAAAGTTCTATTACTTTGGTTTGCAGGGTTGAGACTTCTTCCCGGCCCCGCTTTAAAGAAGCTTCTAACTCTAGCAGCAAAGGCAAACTTTTTTGTAGTTTTTCTAAGCTGGCGTTCTTGACTTCTTGGCGAAAATAGTATATTCGTTTCGGATTGCCGAGGTCTAGAGCTTGAGCAATTTTATCATCGCGATCGCCCGCTTGGATCATTGCCTTCACCCACAGCCAAATCCGAAACTTACCAGTCAAGCCCGCCACAATCCTCAAACCAGGTTCGCTCTGAGCCGTTAAGCCCGCCAATAACTCTAAAGCAGCGGAAGTCTTGCCCTCGCGAATCGCATCGGCTAGCTGGAAGGTATTCTGGGCGTTACAGTGCACCAGTGCGGCGACTTCCTCGGGGTTGAGAGGTTGACTGCGATTGCCGGCAAACAGCAGCAATTTTTCGAGTTCGCTGTATAGCCCGCGCGTATCGCTACCGATGGATTCGGCTAAAAGTTCGATCGCCGTGGCGGTCAATTTGACATTCATTTCGCCGGCGACTTGGCGCACCCGCTGGGCTAACTCTTTTTCATTCCAAGGCGGAATCGGTGAAAATTCTCGAAATTCGGCGGACTTGGCGATTAACTTCGTAGATTTGAGCCGGCTGTCGGGTTTTTTGACGGATGTCAGCAGCAATACCGTGGTAGGGGGAATCACCGGCAGCGTGCGTTCCAATTGGGCTAAAAGTTCCGCAGAACACTGCTGCGTTACAGTCGTATTTGCCAGCCAGACAAAACGGCTGCCGGTACCGAAGGGCGGGGTTAAGGCTCGATCGAGTCCTTCAACCACAGCGTCGGGTCGATCGGCAACAATCTTGTCATAGTTAAAACTAGCCCAGTTGGGATCGAGGACAGAGGAGCGCAAACTTGTGACTGCTTGCGCGATCGCAAAGTCGTCTTCCCCCCAAAACAGGTAAATTGGCATATTTCAAGTTCAGCAGCCCAAAAAATCAGATTTGCACGATCCCGAAGTCCAACATATCCTGAATCAGACTCTTGATACAAAGTAAATGATTTTCTAGAAACTTCTTGAATAATTAGGTAAAAGCTGGTAGTGTAGATTGAGAAAAAAATGCTTTAGCGACTAAAACAGCTAAGACCATGGTCACTTTGAGTCATTATCATTTCCAGCAAATGTTGAAGCATCAAGCTGCTGTTAAATGGCAGTTTTGTAGTAGGCATAACGGAAGAATACACATCAAAAACCTGTTCAAAGTGTGGACATAAATTCAAATGGCGCTTTCAATATCCTGTTGAAAGCTTTGAGAGATACCTCCTTGACAGGAGAGCTTGCAGCTTTTTCTGTATTGCCATACACGGTAGTATCAGGCTTAGTCCTGGATTTGCCGGGTTAAATGTATCTGTTGAAAGCCCGCACCATAATATAAAATTTGGTGTGGCAGTATTTCACCGCGAGGAAATCAAGATTGGATGATACTTATCAAGCTTACGTAAATCGGGTGGCGCGAATGACGCTGCTGGACTCCTACAAGTCCCAGGTGGAACACATTCAGGAATCTCCAAAATTTAAGCCTGATGAAGCCGGTCACAGAACTCCTGTACCTTTTCCGGGTTATTCGGTGATTACGCCACCTGCGGGGGAAGATGCAGACAATACTGCACTTTATACTAATTTACACTCAGTCCAACAACGGCTATTGCAGGAAATCGCGGACGGTGCGATCGTAGCACTGCCTCCTGATAGCTTCCATTTAACCGTCGCCGATCTGATTTGGAGCAGCGCTTTTCGAGATGCCTCTGAGAAAAATCCAGAATTTGAGGGTCAACTGCGCGGGCGCATGAAAGATGGTTTTGCGGCCTGCAAACCCTTGGCGGGCGGCTCTCCCATACGCTGGACGGTGCTGGGGTTGATGGTGATGACTAGGGCTGTAGGTGTCTGTTTGGCACCGACGGACGAAAACTCTTACAAGCAAATTCTGGAGTTTCGTCGATCGATCTATCAAAATCCCGATTTAATTGCCTTGGGAATTGAACAGCAATATCATTTTACGGCACACATTACTCTGGCTTATTTTGGGGATACCGGGCCGAACCTAGACCGCGCTCATTTTTCTGCCCTGATGGCTGAGTTAAACGACCAATGGCTCGACACGCCCCAGGATCTGTGGGTGCACAAAGCCGAACTGCGGAAGTTTGACGATATGACTAGCTACGTGCGGCAACCGGATTGGCCTGTTTTTGAGTTTTGACCACGAAGGAAGAAGGAAGAAGGAAGAGGGAAGAGGGAAGAAGGAAGGAAGAGGGAAGAAGGAAGGAAGAGGGAAGAAGGAAGAAAGAGGTTCGAGCGAAGTTCGGCAACGAGCAAAGTACGGAATTTAACCGATACAAGCCAGAATTATGAGGAATCAAGGAAGATTTTCCCAATTCTTCCCCCTCTTCCCTCTCCCCCTCTCCCAATTCTTCCCCCTCTCCCCCTCTCCTCCTCTCCCCCCTCTCCCCCTCTCCCCCTCTCCTCTGTCCCAACCTTCAAAATACTGCTTATAAAATGCTTTAATTATTCTGACTTGACAACAAAATCAAGCAAAAAATTCATGAGAAACCAGGAAAAATCAGTAATTCTGGTTTTTTAATTTTTAATGCAAAAGTGACTGTACACGTTGTTGGTATTGGTTTAGATGGAGCTGCTGGGCTGAGCGAATCGGCGCGGCAGGTTGTAGAAATGGCCGCTCTGCTCATCGGGAGCGATCGGCATTTGAGCTATTTTCCCCAGCAATCCTGCGAGCGCTGGGCGTTGGAAGATTTAACCGAAGCAATTCTGGAAATTAGGCGTTGGTTGGCCGCAGATGCGAATTTAGAGCCAGATGCAGGGACTTTTTCGCCCCCCTCCACCCCCTCGCATCAACTGATTGTAATTTTAGTAGCCGGAGACCCGCTGTTCCACGGCTGGGGAAAGTTGCTCATTTCCCAACTGCCGCCGGATAAATTGACTTTTCACCCCCATGCAAGCTGCGTGCAGTTGGCCTTTAACCGCTTGCACGTCCCTTGGCAGGATGCTCATTTTGTGGGTTCCCAGGGACGTTTTTTTGAGGAACTGACGGCAAAACTCAAGCTGGGTGTTGAGAAAATTGCGGTACTCGCAGACGAAACTCGCACTCCGGCGGCGATCGCAAGTTTGGTGAAAGCTCTGGATTTGCCCACACGCTACCAGTTTTGGGTTGGCGAAAATTTGGGTTCCGCCGAAGAACGCGTGGGTTACAAGTCTCTGGAAGCTTTGCTGGGAGAGGATTTTGCACTTCTGAGCGTGGTGGTGATGCTGCGGCACTCCCCGCCGATAGAAGCTTTGGATTTGGGAAAGTTGCCTTTGTTGGGTATTCCCGATGCAGCTTTTATCGGTTGTGGCGACAGGCCTGGTTTGACGGTTGAACGGGAAGTGCGGGTGTTGGTACTGGCACAATTGGCTTTGCAACCCGAACAAGTTGTCTGGGATGTGGGTGCTGGTAACGGTTCTGTCTCGATCGAGATTGCTCGTTTATTCCCGCAGTCCGAAGTATACGCGATCGAACAAACGGTTTCTGGCACTTCTGCGATCGAACTCAATTGTCGCCGTTTTGAGTTGCAAAATGTGTTTTCGATTCACGGAACCGCCCCGGAAATCTTGCACCGCTTGCGTCCGCCGCACCGGATTTTTATCGGTGGTAGCGGTGGAGGGTTGACTAAAATTTTGGGCGTTTGCGCTCTGCGGCTGCTCGCTGGAGGGTCGATCGTCCTAGCTTTGGATGTTTTTGAGGATATTGCTACTGTTTTAAGCTGGATTGGCGATCGGGTGCGCCGGGAACCGCACTGGAGTTACCGCATCGTGCAGGTGCAGTTATCGCGTTCTGTGTCTGGGGGCAGTTTGACTCGTTTTGATGCGTTGAATCCAATTTCGATTGTGACGATCGATCGACATTTGAATTAATTCTAGAATTTTAACCGCAGATGAACGCAGATGAACGCAGATGAATCGCTGCATAATATCCCGTCTTCTCGAAGGCTCGCACCTAATAATGGTGATTTTTCAGGACATGATATTATGATAGCTTAGATAATAGGTTTGCTCGCTGAGTAGACCAGGGTGCAAATTGATTAAATCAACTCAATGACCGCAGCAAATTAAATTAAATTAAGGTACTAGAATTGTGCAAATAAATCAGCTAGGGTTCCTATTTGTTGATGTTGTACTCTCGGCGATCGCCCTGATCGTTCTAATTCCGGTTGCAGTTCTATTCCTAGAATGCTGTGCAGCTTTCCTGTCCAGCTTTGGCACTACAGCGGAAACTGAAGAACCCCGCCCCAAAGTAGCAGTTTTAATTCCCGCCTACAACGAAGCAGCAGGAATAGCCGCCACCATCTCCACTATATTGCCACAGCTAACACCTCAAGACCGGCTGTTAGTGATTGCTGACAACTGCACCGACGCCACAGCAGAAATCGCCCGTAACAGCGGTGCAAGCGCGATCGAGCGCCACGACACAGAACGCAAGGGGAAGGGATACGCCCTAGATTTCGGCTTGACTGCGATCGCCTCAGACCCCCCAGAAGTAATCATCATGGTTGACGCCGACTGCATTTGTCAGCCGGACGCGATCGACAAATTAGCCCGGGTAGCAATGGCAGAACAAAGACCGGTGCAAGCAACATATTTAATGGAACAGCCGCCGAATCCTACGCCAAAAGATTCCATTTCAGCCTTAGCATTTCTAGTTAAAAATTTAGTCCGGCCGAGCGGATTAAAACAGTTAGGATTCCCGTCATTGCTAACAGGTACGGGCATGGCTTTTCCCTGGTTAATCATTCGAGATGTTCCCTTAGCCAGCAGCAATATCGTCGAAGATATGCAAATGAGCTTGGATTTGGCGATCGCCGGACATCCAACGGTATTCTGCCCCGAAGCCCGAGTCACCGGATGTTTGCCGCAGCAGGAACAAGTAGCTAAAACTCAAAGAACCAGATGGGAACACGGACACTTACAAACCTTGCTAACTCAAACTCCCAGGCTGGCGACAGCTTCGATCGAGCAACAGCGTTTTGACTTAATGGCGATCGCCCTCGACTTAGCCGTCCCTCCTCTATCCCTTTTAGTTGCTATCTGGCTAGCCACTTTTGCCGCCTCAATACTAGCAGCAATTATCGGAGCATCCGCGATTCCCGCCATATTATTAGGAGTACAAGGACTGCTAATTCTAGTTTCAATTGTCAGCGCTTGGGCAAAATTTGGGCGTGCCGACATTTCCGGCGCAACTCTATTATCTGTTCCTTTTTACATCCTGTGGAAAATCCCTTTATATCTGGGTTTTATCCTGAAGCGGCAAACCAAATGGGTACGCACGGAACGCGATGTTTAGTATTCGGTAATATTCCGTAGGGTGCGTCAGCCAAATAGTTGATGCAACTCGAAACTCTTGTTCCTGACGCACCTTAGGATGACGACTGTAAGTTATTTTTTGATCCGAGATTTGAAAGTATTAGATAAGCGTTGACGTAGCCGATCCGTTTGTTGCCCTATCAAAACACTCATCAAAACAATTCCCATCCCAATCAGTTGAATTGGCGTAAGTGTTTGGTGTAGTAAGACGAATCCCAGTAGTGTTGCTACTACAGGACTCATCAACCCTAGCGATGCCACAGCCGATGTTTTGAGTTTATCAATCCCCCGAAACCAAAGTGCATAAGCAACTCCAGTGCCGACTAAGCCCAGGTAAACGAAGCCCAATAGGTTAGTTGTTGAGATATGAGTTATTGGCCCTTCGATCGCTAGGGCGATCGGCAGCAGAACGATTCCACCAACTGTTAACTGCCATGCTGTAAAAACAAGTAGAGAAACTGGGCGTTTCCAACGTTTGACTAGCACCGTTCCCAGACCCATTGTTGCAGCTCCAGCGATCGCAGCAACAATGCCAATGCTATCAAGACGCGCATTAGGGCCCAGAACCAGCAACCCGACACCAATAAAGCCTGCGATCGCCACCACAATAGACAGCTTAGACGGTTTTTCATTCAATATTAACGAAGAAAATAATACGACTAATAAAGGTTGGATTGCGCCTGCCGTTGCAGCAACGCCACCCGGAAGGCGATAAGCAGCGACAAATAATAGTGCTTGAAAAATTCCGATATTGAGGCTACCCAAGAGCAGAATACGCCACCACCAAATACCTTTGGGCAGTTGTCTAAACCAGGCTGCTAGCAGAATACCGATGGGGAGCGATCGCAAAGCAGCCACTAATAGCGGATGGTTAGGGGGCAGGAGTTCAGTCGCTACAACATAAGTTGTTCCCCAGATCATCGGCGCCAGAGCAGTCAGCAGAATATCAGAGAGGCGAACAGTAGCTGTCTTCACAATTTTATCTTAACGTCAAGATACTTGATGCCAAGATTCTAGCATTTATCTTGATGTTAAGATGGTTGGCATCAAAATTTTTAGGTGAGTAGCATTTCAATGAATGCCGATCCAGTCGATGCGATTTTGGCTCAATGGCAAAGAGAGCGCCCTGACTTAGATGTGTCGCCAATGGGCATTATTGGTAGGATGGGGCGACTGACCAAATACTTAGAACGATCGCTTCAACAGACATTTTCCAACTTTGGCTTGAACGTTGGAGAATTTGATGTGTTGGCGACATTGCGCCGTTCTGGCCAACCGTACCAGCTTACGCCGACCGAGCTATTCAATACATTGATGGTTTCATCGGGTACGATGACGCATCGTATAGATCGCTTAGAACGGGCCGATCTTGTGAAGCGCATGGACGATCCGAGCGATCGCCGAGGGACGCTAATTCAGTTAACCGATAAAGGTTTCAACGCGATCGAGAAAGCTGTTGAGGCTCATGTTGCCAATGAGCATCGACTCCTTAGCGCTTTAGACGAAGCCGAACGTAAAGTTCTAGCTCAACTGCTGCGGAAGCTTTTAATTTCATTTGAGGAGTAGCGGTGACAGTAAAAAATCATTGCAGCGGATGCACAAAGTCTTTTTACTTCGTTGCAATCATACTTGTCACAATACAGAAATCGTTCAACTTAGCGAAATCCCAGATTTCTGTATCTGTTTTCTCTGCTAGCCCGTGAAATTCAACATGGCTAGCGTTAGGGAAAATATCAGCCAAGCGAGTAACTAATTTTCGGCTCAGATTTTGATCGAATAGTAGTTTCAAGCGACACTCACCGAAGCAACTAAACGACGATCGCGATCGGCGACAAACTCTAAACAGGCTCTAATATCTGTTTCTGTCAGTTCTGGGAAGTCGTCAATAATCTCAGTAATAGACATTCCAGAAGCCAGCCAGCCAAGAACATCGTAAACCGTAATTCGCATCCGACGAATGCAGGGCTTGCCACCACGCTTATCTGGCTCTATGGTGATGATATCGCGATAGCTCATAAAAAATATTTGGTAAGTGGGAAAGGTTTCAACCGCCTTGAATCCCCTTTCGGGGTTAGAGGGGTATGGTTGCCCCTCTGTGGAGATATGGTTGTCTCCGAATCCCTTTCGGGTAATGTTCGCTTGTCGGTCAATGTTATAAGGGCTTTTTCCGGCTAGCAGCACTGTTTCAGTGACCTTGAAACAGTTTAACTACTAGCGACAGGGCAGGGGACTAGCGTCGCATCCACAGGGTGTCGTGACCCAAATAACGTAGACCTGCGTGAGGTCTTAGGCTGGTCAGAATGGCTTACTTGATTTCTCTTGCAAGCCCAATCTCTTTAGAGTTGGGTTCCTGACGATACAGGTAAAGTGTTTGCATCTACATTATAGAAAAATATATCGGAAAATAAAAACAAAAAAATCTGAAGCTGGAAACTTCCAACTTCAGACTTTTACTAACTCCCCGGGTAGGATTTGAACCTACGACCAATCGGTTAACAGCCGATCGCTCTGCCACTGAGCTACCGAGGATTGCGTGGTTTTTGTCACCCACATTTACTAATAGTAGCTGAACTTAGAGGATTTGGCAAGGCCTTTGACAAACTTTTTTTCGATCGTACAGAAAGCGGGTTCCAGCAGCTAATGCAGCCCCATTCTCATTCTGGCGAGGCGCTGCTGCGATTCAGGATCGAGGGAATTCGACAGAAAGCGACTGGAGTTGTGTTTGCGGGATTTGTGCTGGCGCTCGCTGCGGCGGGCGGTGGATTCTACGTCAGCGGCTAGTTGTTCGGCGGACATCCATTCGGCACCGTAGCCGACTACGGTCAATTGCTGCGCTCGGTCTGAGGTGGCGACAATCATCCGCCCTTTGCCTTTGACCGATCGCAACTCGTAGCGCAAACTAGCACAAGACTTTTCAATATAAGTATCTGCCGTCTGACCGAAGTCAGTGTAGTGCACTGATAAATTTTTAGTAATAATTTCTTTAACGCTCGGAGTATCTCGATAGTGAGCGTCAAACACCAGTCTGGCCTCAAAATCTTGAACGGCGCTGTAGTTAACTAAAACCTCAATCAACTCGCGGCGGGCTGTTTCGAGTTCGTCGCGATCGCGCTTCTCTCGGAGTCGAGGCCAAAGTCCAATCATGTTATAGCCGTCTACAAGTAACACTGCTTGCGATATATAGGGTGACATGGTTCAAGGCTGAAGAGCTCCAGCAGATAGAGGACGTTATTTGCATTGTTCATCAAAGCTTTTGTTAAATCTTATTACAGATTGATGATTGATTGCTACCTCCGATCGCAATAATTAAACCCCCCAAATCCCGAAAAGCTTGGGATGTGGGGGGTGATACGATTTTCGATTTTCGATTTTCGTTTTTTGATTAAAGAATCGGGAATGACTTGTCACATAAGGGTTTGGAGTTTGCTTACAGTTGCATTCCTGTGGGAAATTGGTGTGGGATTTGTGCGATCGTCTTCTGCAAGCTTTGCTAGCGCGCGATCGATAAATTTTTCCGCTTACTCGACAGATTCCACGGATACGGGCGATGGCTTACGCCCCGCTTCGCTACGGACAACCGTCGGCAGAGATATTTTCTCCACCGCAGGAGTACAGCCCAGCCACTGCACCGACAAGTCCGCAAACTGCTGCGGGGCGCCACTCACGCAAAAACGAGTCGGCAGCGCAGCACCCGAATTTCGCAGCCCTAAAACCTCCAATTCTCTGGCAGCAGCAGCCACCACGCGCACCGCAGGATCGATTAAATTCACCCCAGCAGGCAAGAGCGATCGCAACACGGGAGCCAACAGCGGATAATGAGTGCAGCCATAGATCAGCGTATCAATTCGCTGCTGAATCAAAGGAGCCAAATATTCCCGAGCCACCTCAGAAGTATAAGGATCGTGAATCCGATTTTGCTCCACCAGAGGCACAAAAGCCGGACAGCTAACCTGCCATACCCGACAAGAATCATCCATTTCCAAAATCGCATTTCGATAGGCATTGCTAGCAGCCGTAGCAGGAGTTGCGATCACCCCGATCCGCTTGCCTTGCTGCACCGCAGCCTGGGCCCCCGGCAGAATTACTCCCAGCACCGGAATATCAAACTCAGCCTGCACCATCTCCATCGCCAAAGCAGAACTGGTGTTGCAGGCCATAATGACCATTTTCACATCCTGTTCCACCAGCCAGGCCATAATTTCGCGGACAAAATGCACAATTTCCGACGCAGCCCGAGTGCCGTAAGGCAGCCTTGCCGTATCTCCAAAATAAAGTATTGATTCGTTGGGCAATTGTTTGTATAACTGCGTCAAAACAGTCAAACCGCCCACGCCACTGTCAAATATACCGATTCTTTGTTGTCTGGAGTCTGTTGTCATTTGTTAATTGTTAATTGTTAGTTGTTAGTTGTCTGTTGTCTGTTGACTGTTGACTGTTAACTGTTAACTGTTGGCAGGAAAGCAGTTGACAGGAAAGCAGTTGTCTGTTGTCATTTGTTAATCGTTTTCTCTGGCTACAACTGTCAACTGTCAACTGTCAACTGTCAACTGTCAACTGTCAACTGTCAACTGTCAACTGTCAACTGTCAACTGTCAACTGTCAACTGTCAACTGTCCACTGTCAACTGTCAACCGCCCATTATCTTTGTTGAAGATAATATAAAATGCCACGAGCGATCGAAGCCGCCATTTGACTCCGGTAAGCTGGATCGGAAAGTTTAGCAG
The DNA here is from genome assembly GCF_020738625.1 of Microcoleus sp. PH2017_09_SFU_O_A. Classification (NCBI taxonomy): domain Bacteria; kingdom Bacillati; phylum Cyanobacteriota; class Cyanophyceae; order Oscillatoriales; family Microcoleaceae; genus Microcoleus; species Microcoleus sp. PH2017_09_SFU_O_A. The sequence goes on along the minus strand of NZ_JAEQCF010000022.1, from coordinate 57,267 downwards.
CATCCTCAGCACCTGTGACAAAACCGACTTCCAGCAACACAGAAGGCATAGCACTCTTCCTCAAAACATAAAATCTCGCCTGCCGCACCCGGCGGTCTTTCGCCCCCGTCCCATCCAAAATACTGGCGTGAATCACCCGAGCTAAATCTTCCCCGCTATCGAAATAATAAGTCTCAATCCCGCTAATATCCGGGCGACTCATATTAATCGCGTTGGCGTGAATGCTGACAAACAAAGTAGCATTCACCCGTGATGCTAAAGAAACTCTCGGTTCTAGGTCAATTTCGCTGTCGTCAGTCCGAGTCATTACGGCTTGCACGCCCTGCTGTTCTAGCAGCCTTGCCACCTGATATGAGATATCTAAAACAATTTCCTTCTCCTGAATGCCCCCAATCCCGACGGCACCCGGATCGCGGCCGCCGTGGCCAGGATCGATCGCCACTACGAAACGACGGTTAGAACCTTGGGGCAAATCACCCGCTCCTATACTGCTTCTCGGCGGCAACGGCTGCGGATTTGGATCGCGAGTCAAAGGTGACTGCGCGCTAGCACTCGATCGCAATTGCAAAGACAGCATCTGCGGGTTAGGTCTCGTCACCCTGCCTACCTGTACCCCCGATCGCGGCTGCACCCAAATCACCACAGTCTCCGCGTCTTCCTGGCTGGCGGTAAACGATACAGGACTGTTGCCATCGAGCTGAGGAATTTGCCCCGCCAGAGAACTAGAAGCAAGCCGAATCCAGTAAGCTTTCGATGATTGATCCCACCCGCTGGTATAGGAGACTTGGCGGTCAGTTCTCACCACGAATTGCGTGCCGTTACTCGCTAAATCAATGGACTGAACTCTCGCTAAACTTCCTTGAGCTGGTCTCCCAACAGTTAGGGGTTGGGAGCGCGTCAGGATTGGCGGACTCGTGCCTCCTGGCGATAGCACAACCGAGCCAGAATTGCCGACAGAAGCGCGCCACTGAGTATTAGAACTCTTCATCCGCAAAGTTACGCGGGTAACGGGCGGATCTGTTGGCAATTGCCGGACTTCAATCTTGTCAACTCCGTGCTTGCCGTTAGTTTGAGGCTGTTGGCCGCCCGCGCCCGGAGCTAAAGTAGCTCCTTCAATATCGAGGGTGGCGATGTCCCCGGCCCGACTTTGTTGAAAATTAATTTGGGGGTTGCCACCGGCAGTACGGATCAAAAAACCGTCCGCCGTCACCTGAACGTTCTGAACTACAGTCGCTTCAGCAGATTGGGTTTCCCTTGCTGAAGGTTCAACCGATAATCTTTCTCCCCCGGGTTCTGAGATCGAATTTTGAGTTCCTCCCCGTACCGGTGCGGGCAAATCTACTGTCCACTCGCTGGCAGAAATGCCCCGAAATTTTACTTGCTGGGGGTCTAGAGTAAACCCGTCTTTGAGTTCGACGACTATTCTGGTGGTATCGTCGTCAAACTGTCCTACTCGCACAGATTCGATCGCCCCTGACAGCGGTTTGTTGACCGAGGGACTGCCCAGACTCGTCCCCGGTAAGTCGATTACCAATCGCGTGGGGTTGAAAATCAGTTGAGCCTTGGGTTGGACTCCCCCCTCTGTTCTAATGTAGAGCCGGTTCTCTGAAGCATCAAACCGCCAAGATTGCAGTCTAGCTGCTTCGGCGGCTCCGGCGAGCAAAAATACACTTAAGAAACTTGGTAGTAGCCAGTGGAATTTCACGACAGTTTTTTCCTCGTTTGCGTTACTGCTAAAAGCTGGAAGGGTGCTGCTTGCCCGAGTGGCTTTCAGCAGTTCGCCGCCAGCAGACCGGGGGCCAGGGGCCGTCAGTTGTTGGCTAAATGACTTTTTTATGCGTTAACTGGCCGCCAAATCCCCAATTATGACATTTTGGAACTTTCCTGCATACTTGGGGGCGATCGGTTATAAGCTGACTGAGAAATTGTTGGCACAAGGGAAGGTATTTATAGCAAAAGGAAGAAGGAAGTTCGGCAACGAGCACGCGATCGGGATTTTTAAAATGCGATCGGTTAGAAAACTTTAATTATCTATCGTCGCCAGAGAACTCAGAAGCAATAAAGTCAATGGTTTCAGCAATTCATAATATCCGGACGATCTGGTGCTGCTACTATTTATAGGAGCAATTAACCCTTATTTCTTGAAGTTAGAAGTTGAAATTTTACCAGAAAGAATTGGTTGAAAGCCGGAACCCCGATCGGGAGAATTTAAAATCAGACTATTCATTACTCCAATCCTCATCCTTCTAGGTAGAGGTCGCTCTCCTTCGGTCAACTGTCAACTGTCAACTGTCAACTGTCAACTGTTGAACGCTCTTCAAGGAATCTGTACGACGGGTCTTTAATGGATAGAGATAGTTACAGTAAGGGTAATAATCCGTTTGACAGTTGCATTGTCTTCTAACTTTTCATAGGCTACCTTGATAACTTAACAACCTACTTTCAGCATGATCAGGATTTCCCAGATTGAAATGACTTTTGAATGCAGCTAAATATTAGTTCCAGACCAACTGGCATATCCTTTTATAAAATCATTGTCTCTCACAGCTTGACATTGACATACAACTACATAGCGCCTCTTCCGTCTTTTTTTATGGCATTGTTACAGTCGGACATTTTGGGTAGTAATGGAAACTTAGTTGTTAGTTAGGTTTCCGGCATCGCTAATCTTAAACGATGATAGCCAGTCAATGCTGTTAACTGTAAATGGAGAATGTTTTGTCTCACTTTGTTTGGTGCCTAATGCTTTGTCACCAACAGTCTTTGAGCGTATACGATCGACAGCCAAAGGATTGGTTGCTTGACGGGGGAAAAGTTTTGACCGGAGATATTGTTATCGCAGTTGTCAAGTTTTTGCGACACCAGAAACAATCGATCGGCTTCTGGCAAAAACCTGTGATTTGGTTTGATGACCTGCCTTTCGACTAACTGCATAACTCCCACGTATACTACCAGTTAGAGAAGATACAGTATCTTGGCGATTCTGTCAATCTCTAAATTGCTGAAAAAAGCGACCATAAAATTAAATAAATCAACTCACCTTAGCTGCAAAATTTCGATCGATCCAGTTCAAAATTGCTTCATTTACTTGTTCCGGGCATTCATCCTGGGGACAGTGGCCGGCATTGTCTAATTCAACTAGCTCTACATACTGGGGATTGCATTCGACAAATTGGTGGGGCCGGGCGAACCGAGGGGGAATCATCCGGTCTTGTTTGCCCCAAATTAACAGCATCGGGATTGTGGAATTTCGCAGTACAGTCTTGACACCGGGGCTGAATTGTGAACTGCCTACAGCTTTAAATACAGCGCAGAAGGTACGGGCGGCTCCCCGATCGCCCGCAGGCCCTGATAGAATGTCCACTAATTCGTCGGTAACAGATTCCGGGTTGGCGTAGGCAAAGCCGACCCAGCGGCGGACAACTGAAGGTTTGCGGACGAAAGCAAACAGAGGTCTGAGGATGAGCGGAGAAACAAACCAGCTTTCCACAGCTTCGATCGCCGGTAACAGCCATCCGGGTACCGCCTCGGCTCGCACAGACGGGTCTGGGAGGCTAATCATCACCGTGCCGGCTACCATCTCCGGGTGAGCGGCGGCGGCGGCCAGACAAATCAGGGAACCGATCGAATTTCCTGCCAATACTACCGGCTCTCTGATAAAAGTCAGCCAAAAATCATACACTTGATCGACCCACAAAGACACAGAGTAGTTAACGGGAGCTTTTTGGGAAGCGCCAAAACCCAACAAATCCAAGGCGTAAACTGTATGTTTTTCAGCGAGGGGGCCGAGATTTTGACGCCAATGACCGATCGAAGCTCCAAACCCGTGCAGTAAAATAATTGGGGTGCTTGATGTGGCGGAGGCTATTGGTTTGGTAGCAGCATCTGGAAGATCGATCGCGCCTTGATTGTTCCCCAAAGCCGGCCGCAAATAGCTGTAGCGAGTTTGCCAACCGCGCCACACCCAGTCTCGTTGAGTTCCTACCCGTTGGTGCCAGTGCAGATAATTTGTCAATTTTGCCTCAGCTCGCAACATAAATTTACATTTGCTTATACCCATTCTACAAGGCAAATCAGGGGACTTGGGGAACGGAGCGGACTGGCTAGATTAGCTAATAAAAGCCGTTTTAGCTGATTTTTAACGATTTACCGGGAATTTGCGACCTTTTTACCATCAATCTGGCACGGGGGCGGGCGATCGTGTGTGAAGTTAAAATAAAACTAAGCAGAAACTTAGCCAGACTGAGTAGAATAACAGGTATTGTAAGAATTCATTTACGATAGTCCAAATATTCCCTAAGGCTTTAGCTGAGGGGAGAGAGGGCGCGGTAGTACGTCCGGTAAGGGTAACACCTTACAAAATAGCTCGATCGGACAAAATGAAAGATTGGTCGATCGAACCTGTAATTATCAAGAAGCTTCAATATTAAACTACTGATTGTAAAACCATTCATGCCTGTGATTGAAAGAAGACAAAATCGCAACCTACCCCAGATTAACGAAAATATTCGATACCCCAAAATCCGGGTGATCGATACCGACGGCGCGCAACTAGGGATATTGACACCCGCAGAAGCGCTGCGTCTGGCAGAAGAAAAAGAACTCGACCTCGTACTTGTCAGCGACAAAGCTGACCCGCCTGTATGTCGCGTCATGGACTACGGGAAGTACAAATTCGAGCAGGAAAAGAAAGCGCGAGAAGCTAAACGGAAGCAACACACTGCTGACGTGAAGGAAGTGAAGATGCGCTATAAAATTGAAGAACACGACTACCAAGTGCGCCTCAAACTAGCAGACCGCTTTATCAAATCTGGGGACAAAGTAAAAGCCACGATCATGTTCAGAGGTCGGGAAATCCAACACAGTAACCTAGCAGAGGACTTGCTCAAGCGCATGGCCACAGATTTGCAGGAAATCGCAGAGGTGCAGCAAGCGCCGAAAAAAGAAGGCCGCAGTATGATGATGCTGCTGTCGCCGAAAAAATAGTTATGAGCGATTAGTCATCAGTCATCAGTCATCAGTCAATAGTAATAGACTGGTGACGGTAGACTAATTGCCACGCCCCAAAAAGGATATAGGTTTCCGACTCTAGTCGTCGAGGGTCAAAACAAAAATTTTAGACCAAAGTTCCAGCTCCTAGATTCCATCTGTGGAGCAAATCTAAAATCGTTCGATGCTCGCGCTAGCCGAAGTCTAAAATCTAAAATCTAAAATCTAAAATCGGGATATCTACGCACTCTTAAGCATGGAAAATTTTCAAATCAGCGCTTGGGCGGGAGCAGGAAAAGGAGTGCTGCGATCGCTCAACCTGCGATCGGAAGAAGTAGAGCGAACCATACTGATGTTCCTCGTCTACACTCTAACCTCCGTCGGGCTGATCTGGCTGGAACTCAGCACGGTAGGTCTGTTTTTAGACGAATTCGGTGCGGACAAAATGCCCTTTATCTATATAGCCAGCGCCTTTATTGGTTCTGGTTTGGGATTTGTCTACTCGTGGATGCAAAAAATCCTGCCGCTGAGACGCACCGTTGTAGCGGTTCTGGGAATGATGTCGGTACCGCTATTTTTGTTTAGATTCGGCATCGGCTACGAAAATACTAAGATAGCTGGCATCAGCATCGCTTTTATTACTATTTTTTTGATGTGGCTGTGGGTGGAAGCTTGCTATGTCCTCAACGACCTCAATACTTCCATTACTTCCAACCAACTGTTTAATATTAGAGAAATCAAGCGCACCTATCCGCTAGTCAGTAGTGGTTATCTAGTGGCTGGGGTAGTTAGCGGGTTTTCTCTGCCAGTTTTGCTCTATGTAGTCGGACTCAAAAACGTTACTCTAGTATCGGGGTTAATGGTGGCGACAGGCTCGCTGTTGCTGTACTACCTCACAGAAAAATACCGTCAAGCTTTCCCGGAAACGGCTCACTGGACAGATGACGAGGACGAAGACGACCAACAAGAATTTACCGCCCGAAAAATAACAGGCCCTCTCCAAAAATACGCCATACCTCTAGTTAGTTTTTTCGTCCTTGCAGAAGTCCTCTATGTGTTGGTAGATTTTCAATTCTACAGCCAGCTAGAATACCAAAACCCTTCGGACGGCGCTAGTGGAGCTAGCTGGATTGCTAGCTTTTTGGGCATTTACGAGGGGATTCAAGGTCTGTTTCAAGTGGCGACTCAGTGGTTCGCATCGAGCCGCTTGGTAGAACGAATCGGTGTATTCGTGACGGCGATGATTTTGCCGGCGGGAATCGCTATTCTGGGCGTGCTGACGATAGGAGCATCCCTGGGCCAGCTAGTATCTGTGTTCATCGGACTGATATTGCTGAGATTTCTGGACGAACTGCTGCACTACACGCTGTTGGAAACTGTGAGCCCGGTTTTATTCCAACCGATTCCTGACAATATTCGATCGGGAATTCAAACTCTAGTCAACGGTGTGGGCGAACCTATGTCCTGCGGTGTGACAGGAGTTGGCATCCTGATTATGCTGTGGGTGACAGAGAAGATACTTCCCAACGAACAGGAAAAGATATTTCACGACAACCAAAGCTTGGTATTCATCGGCGCGATCGTACTTTTGGCCCTGGTGTGGCTGTTTGTAGTCTGGCTGATCCGCTCTCAATACGTGGGTTTGTTGGTCAAAAGTGCTGAACGGGGGCGCTTGGGCGTCACTGACGTTGACCTGAAAGCTCTCAAACGGGCAGTGGTGGAAACTCTGGAAAAACCAGGTGGCGAAGATGAAAAGCGCTCTTGTATAGAACTGCTGACGCAAATTGACCCGAAAAATGTCGGAGAAGTTTTGGCGCCGATCCTGGAAGTGTTACCTTCGGCTTTGCAGCGCCAGAGCTTGGAAACAATGCTGCAACACCCAAACCCGGAATATTTAGAAGCTGTACGGGCTCTATCGCAGCAATCCTTGCCGCCGGAGGTGCTGGCCTTGGCTTTGCGCTACATCTGGCTGACGGAGGCTGAACCGAATATTGACAACTTGCGGCCTTATTTGCAGCCGAATGTCGATCCGGTAGTACGGGGTACGGCGGCTGCTTTAATTATGAGAAGGGGCGATCGCCAGCAAAAGGCAGAGGCTACTAATACGCTGCGCCAAATGCTGACGCACAAGATGGAACGAGAACGGGTGATGGGGACGCGGGCTCTGGGAGAGGCTGATTATTTGCAAGGACTGCGGCTTTATATTCCCAATCTGTTGCAAGATGAATCTCTGCGAGTGCGCTGCGCTCTGTTAGACGTGATTTCTTCTACTCATTCGGAAGAATATTATCCTTCGCTGCTGCGCGGACTCGGTTACAAATCGACTCGGGAAGCGGCTTTGCAGGCGATCGTCAAACTTCACAATGATGCGATTCCTTTGCTCGTCTATTTGGCTGAGGATATCCATAAGTCAGATTTGGTCAGATTGCAAGCTTGGACGGCTCTCGGTCAAATAGGGACTGTGGAGGCGATCGACATTTTGGTCAGCAATTTGATGACGGCTTGGGGAACTACCAGGCGCAACATCCTCCGCATCCTGTTGAAAATGCCATCGGAAGCGGGTATAGAAGGGATTCTAGACCGCATCGGCCGCAGCGGATTGGAAACTCTTATCGAACAGGAGTTGATGTTTATCGGTCAAATTTATGCAGCTATGGTGGATTTGTCTGGTGTAACAACCTATGGCAATTTTGCCGATCGAGATGCCAGCAGGGGTGCACCCGAGAACGATACGGCTCAATTGTTGCAGCGCGCTCTGGCGGGGTTGGAAGCTGATGCTAAGGAACGATGTTTTTTGCTGATGAAGTTTCTTTATCCGTTGGACACCGTACAAGCTGCTGCTTTCAACATCGCTTCTGGCCAACCTTCTTTGGTGGCTAGGGGATTGGAAATTCTCGACAATACTGTGGATATCGCTAAGAAGCGATCGCTGATCAATTTGTTGGATCAGCACTCGGAAAGAGAGAAATTGAGCAATCTCTCGGAATTAATGGTGTACAAACCTCTATCCCCGAGCGATCGTTTGCGCCGCTTACTGGAATTGCGCCATTTCCTTTCGGATTGGACTTTAGCTTGCTGTTTTCACTTGGCGAGGGAAGCGCGTTGGAGCCTTACCGCCCAACAAACTCTTGTCTGTCTGCAACACCCGACGGGTTTTGTCCGCGAAGCAGTGTTAGCCTATTTGAAAATAGCTTCACCGCGGGCTTTGCTCGAATTGTTGCCGAGGCTGCAAAATGACCCCGATAATTTGGTATCAGCTCAAGTTGAAGAGATGATGGCAGAGTTGGGTGCTGGGGGGAAAAGGTAAAGAAGGAAGAGGGAAGAAGGAAGAAGGAAGAAGGAAGAAGGAAGAAGGAAGAAGGAAGAAGGAAGAAGGAACAAAAAGAAACTATCTTCAATACCTAATTCCCAATACCTAATGCCCAATGCCCAATGCCCAATGCCCAATGCCCAATTCCCCTTCCTTTGTTAAAGTTTAAATTAATCACTGCATCGCATTATGTTAACTAGCGTCGAACGCCTATTGTTTGTCAGGGAAGTTCCGATTTTTAAGGAACTGCGGGATGATTTTCTTGTCCGTCTAGCATCGGTAATGGACGAACTTTCGTTTCCTTCTAAGCACAGGATTTTTACGGAAGGACAAGAAGGTCGATCGCTCTATATCTTGGTATCGGGTACGGTGCGGGTGCATATAGGCGATCGGGATTTGGCACAGTTGAAGGCGGGGGCTTGTTTCGGGGAAATGTCGCTATTTGATGCGGAACCTCGATCGGCTTCTATTTCGACTCTGGAACAATCGGAGTGTTTGATGCTGACTCAAATGCAGCTTTATGATGCGATCGATGAAACGCCGGGAATTGCTGTTAATATTATTCGCTTGCTGTCGCGCCGGATTCGCGAGTTGAATATCAAGTTGAATGCTAAGGAAGCGGTTATGCCGCCTCCTGATGCTGTGAGAGTTCCTGAAATGCGATGAATATTGGGAATCGGGAATTGGGAATTGGGAATTGGGAATTGGGAATTGGGAATTGCGGATAGTTTATTCCTTCTTCCTTCTTTCCTCTTCCTTCTTCCTTCTTCCTTCTTCCTTCTTCCTTCTGCTATCAAACAATTAAAAACCCGGTTTCGGGCTAGAAGCCCATCCCACAAAAATCTTTTTTCTTGTGGGATGGGCTTCTAGCCCGTCCCAAAATTTGGTTAAAAGGATTTTTGCAAGAGGTCTATTGAAGAAATCGGGTTGTTTAAAATCGATAATGAAGCGCGATTTGCTGTCTAAACTATTCGGAAAATAAAAGGGTAGCGGTAAGCTTCGTTTGGAGTTTGCAACACGTGGATAATAGCCATGATTGTCAGTCCCCAATGTAGGAGATAACCTAGCGGCACTAGGATAAACCCGGCAAGCCCAAAAGTCACCACAGTTAACGCCACAATCACAGCGCTGTACACCCATACATTCAAGTGAAAATTGATGGCTTCGGTGGCGTTTTCTTTGACAACGGGGTCATCAGATACTAACAATACAGCGATCGGCGCTCCGATCGATAAAACTAACGTGCTGAAAAAAATCGCCCCGTGACACACCAGTGATAGCAGCTTCCGCTTGTCGGAGTCGTACATATTACTTTGATTCCTTGACTTTAGTGATAATTTTACCTTTAATAGCAACTCTAGCACAGGCTATAATGGCGATCGGGTGATGATTCCCCTACCTATTTTGTGATGACAACAGAACTCGAAACTGAACTGCTAACTGCTGTTGAGCGCCGGCGCAACTTTGCTATTATCTCCCACCCTGACGCGGGAAAAACTACTTTGACAGAAAAGCTGCTGCTTTACGGAGGTGCAATTCACGAAGCAGGTTCTGTGAAAGCACGGCGGGCTCAGCGACACGCTACTTCTGACTGGATGGCGATGGAACAGCAGCGGGGAATTTCGATTACTTCTACTGTTTTGCAGTTTGAATATCAAAATTATCACATTAATCTGCTCGATACTCCCGGACACCAAGATTTTAGTGAAGATACTTATCGTACTCTGGCGGCTGCTGATAATGCGGTGATGCTTGAGGATGCTGCTAAGGGTTTGGAACCGCAAACTCGCAAGTTATTTGAAGTTTGTAAGTTGCGACGTTTGCCTATTTTTACTTTCTTTAATAAGCTCGATCGCCCTAGCAGAGATCCTTTGGATTTGTTGGACGAAATTGAGAAGGAATTGGGGTTGCAGACTTATCCGGTGAATTGGCCGATCGGTACGGGCGATCGCTTTAAAGGTGTTTTCGATCGCAGAGGGCGCAAAATTCACTTGTTCGAGCGGACTAAACACGGTTCTCGCGCTGCTGTTGATACGGTGATCGAATTGGGCGATCCGCGCATTGAGGATTTGTTGGAACAAGACCTTTACTATCAGCTCAAAGAAGAGTTGGAACTGTTGGATGAGTTGGGAACTGAACTCGATTTAGACTCCGTTCGCGCTGGGAAAATGACTCCCGTTTTCTTTGGTAGTGCGATGAGCAATTTTGGGGTCGAGCTGTTTTTGGATGCGTTTTTAGATTACGCCATGAAGCCGATCGCCCGCAACAGCAGCGCCGGGGAACTTCCGCCAACTTACGAAGATTTTACCGGGTTTGTGTTTAAGTTGCAAGCGAATATGGATCCGAGACATCGCGATCGCGTGGCGTTTATTCGCGTTTGTACCGGCAAGTTTGAAAAGGACATGAACGTCACTCACGCTCGGACTGGTAAAACGGTGCGTTTGTCAAGACCTCAAAAGTTATTTGCTCAGGATCGGGAGTCGATCGAGGTTGCGTATCCGGGCGATGTTATCGGTTTGAACAATCCGGGGGTTTTTGCGATCGGCGATACTATTTTCACCGGTCAAAAAGTCGAATATGAAGGGATTCCCTGTTTTTCGCCGGAACTTTTTGCCTTTTTGAGAAATCCGAATCCTTCTAAGTTTAAGCAGTTCCGCAAAGGTGTTTCGGAGTTGCAGGAAGAGGGCGCTGTGCAAATTATGTATTCGGTTGATGAGTCGAAACGCGAACCGATTTTGGCGGCTGTGGGACAGTTGCAATTTGAAGTGGTGCAGTTCCGAATGCAGTCGGAATATAATGTCGAAACTACGATCGATATGTTGCCTTACAGTGTAGCTCGTTGGGTAGATGGCGGTTGGGATGCGCTGGCCAAGGTGGGACGGCTGTTTAATACTGTGACGGTGAAGGATTGTTGGGGAAGGCCGGTTTTGTTATTTAGGAATGACTGGAATTGCCGTCAGGTGGAAGGTGAGCATCCTGTTTTGAGGTTAAATGCGATCGCGCCTGTGGTTTCTGGTTTGGCCGTTACCGCGGAGTGAGATTACCACGATTACCTTGAATGAAAGACAACCCTAGATTCGATCGAAATCTTCCGAGTGGCGATCGTTGACATAAGCGCGATCGCCTCCATCAACCCCAAGCAGTGCGAAGTGCAAGCAGATTTCGACATTCGGGGCGATCGAGTTTGATCGATCGCCCCCGGCTACGGCAAACTGATCGGTTTGTACGAATCCCGCAAACCAGAAACCTGGAAGCATCCAGTCACAAATTATTCCCTCACCTACCGCCGCTTGTTTGAATTAGAAGCGTGTCTGCTGGAAAAAGAACGATCGGGAAAAAGCGGTTTATTCGGTCAATTAATTGTGCGCTGAGGTGATACAATGGCATCAGAAAAAAACTGGTATCTAGTTGGCATCGCATTATGGTTGCTTTACCCGATCGCCTATTGATGAGCGCAGAAGAATACCTGACTTGGGAACCCACCCAAGAAGAACGCTACGAGTATTGGGATGGCGAAGTCGTCGCTATGAGTGGCGGAACCCGCAATCACAATCGGATTACCTTCAACTTCTCCAAGGTTCTAGATGATGCCCTTGTCGATCGCCCTTGCGAGATGTACATGGCCGATGTCAAAGTCCAAGTGGAACCAGGACAAAAGTATTTTTATCCTGATGTTGTGGTAACTTGCGACGATCGCGATAACGATCCGCAATTGGTGCAATTTCCTTCCTTGATTGTCGAAGTTTTGTCACCTTCAACAGAAGCTTTGGATCGCGGCGCAAAATTTGCTAAATATCGCCAATTTTCAACGCTGCAAGAGTACGTCTTGGTGCAAGTCGAACAGCCCAGAGTAGAAATGTTTCGGCGCAACGAACAAGGGCTATGGGTGCTGTCGGAGTATGGTTTGGGCGATACTTTGCGACTGGAATCAGTGGATGTCGAAATTGCGATCGACCAATTGTACCGCCAAATACAATTTTCTTAGTCTCGCGTTGCGCGGACATTGTTTGTGTAGCCACGAATTCCATTCGTCCTTTCTCTCTTTCTTTCTTTCTTTCTTTCTTAGTCCGCGGAGGCGGACATTGTTTGTGTAGCCGCGAATTCCATTCGCCGGGTATCCAACGGAAATTCACCCAATATTCACCCAATATTCACCCAATATTCACCAGATATTCCCCCTTTCTTCCTTACAAAACTTGCTTGGGGGCGATCGGAATTTCAATAATAAACTCAGTCCCCTCTCCAGGTGCAGAAACACAACTCAACTTTCCGCCATGAGAACTCACAACAATCGAGTGCGAAATCGATAATCCCAAACCAGTTCCCGAACCCACCGGCTTAGTTGTAAAAAACGGATCGAATATCTTGTGCAGCACCTCACTGCTCATCCCTGGCCCACTATCAGCCATTCTAATAATAGCAGAATTGCGATCGGTCACCTCCGTAGAAATTGTAATAGTAGGCTGTTTATGAGAGCTTTCCGGGCAATCTCTTGCCAACAGCAGCGCATCGATCGCATTTGTCAAAATATTCATAAATACCTGATTCAACTGCGACGCATAACAAGTAATTAACGGTAGCTTGCTGTAATTTTTAATCACCTCAATTCCCAAACGGCCACCTTCTTTTCTCAGGCGGGGTTGCAGCAACATCACTGTACTGTCTATGCCTTCATCGATATTAACCGACTTCATTTGCGCTTCATCCAGGCGCGAGAAATTCCGCAAACTCAACACAATATCCCGGATTCTTTCCGCTCCGACTTTCATAGAATCCAGCAGCTTTTGCAAATCTTCGCTCAAAAATTCCAGTTCAATTGTTTCTATTTCCTCAATGATTTCATCAGCAGGTTCGGGATAGTGCTGCTGGTAAAGCTCAATCAACTTCAGCAAGTCTTTCACGTAGTCGCTAGCTGGATTGAGATTGCCGTAGATAAAACTTACAGGGTTATTAATTTCGTGAGCAACACCAGCCACCATTTGCCCCAAACTCGACATTTTTTCAGTTTGAATTAATTGAGCTTGAGTTAGTTTCAGCTCCAGCAAAGTTTGTTCTAAACGCTCATTCTTGTCATTTAACTCATACGTCCGCTCTTGCACTTTCTGCTCCACAGAATTGTAAAGCAGAGCATTTTCCAAAGAAATAGCAACTTGCGAAGAAAGCAGCCTTAAAACTTCCAATCTATGCGCCGTAAAAGCCCCGAGTGTTAAATTGTTTTCTAAATAAAGAATCCCAATTAGTTTGCCTTGATTGACAATCGGCGTACACAAAAGAGATTTGAGCTGGTGTTTGGCGATGTAAGGATCGGCAGTAAATCGCCCCTCAGCCACAGCATTGCTCAACACCAAGTCCGAGCGAGTCCTTTCCACATAATTAATCACCGTAACAGGCAAATCCTGACATTCTTCCACAGGCGTAAATTGCAGCACTGCTACATCTTCAGCAATTACTGACGCTTTGGCAGAAATCAACAGTTTTTCATCTCTCACCAAAATTAAAAACCCGGATTGTGCGCCTGCGTTTTCGAGGGATATCCTCATCAAAGAAGCCAGCAATTTGTCTAGGACAATTTCGCTGGAAATTGCCAGAGATGCTTTCATTACAGTTGCTAAATCCAGCACTCTCGCATCGCTTCCAGTAGAAGTATGAATAGTTGTGGTAGTTTGATTGTTGTGAAAACTGCCGTTGAGCGGCGTCATTTCCCGCAACTGGGGATACTTCTGTTCTAAATCTTCAACTTTGCGGACTGCACCCCAGCGCAAGTAGCACGAGTGAGCTTCGCGCAAGTGGATTTTGGCATATTGATATTTGCCTTTACTCAACCAAAACTTGGCGGCTAGTTCGTTAGCGAGGGCTTCATTTTGGACAAACTCATTGTCTTGAGCTAAATTGATCGAGAAATCGTAAAGCTCTACAGCTTCTGAATCTTTCTTAGTAATTCTGGCTATTTCTGCTTGTACTAAAAGATACTTGTGCAGAAAGTTTTCACGACAGTTATCAGCCCAGATTTTCATCTGTTTTTGATTGGCTTCTAACTTTTCCAGATATTGTTTTTGCTTGCTTTTTGAAACATTGGGAAAAACGGCAGCTAAAACTAGAGAAAAGAAAAAATTCCACTCGGTAGCGGGTATCGCTCCGGTAATAAAAGATAGTTGCTTTTCTACTTCCAATGCTAGTTGTAGTGCTTCATTGAAGTTGCCATACCAGTACATTACCTGGCATTTGCGAATCTGGTAAAGGCAAAGCGAGTACAAATTTTGATGAGCTTGACAGTTTTGTACGTATTCAGCTTCGCTCATATCGTCGCTTTCAAAGACAAACTTGTCAACAGTGAGTTGGCTCAAGTTACGCAGTATCAGCTCCACTCCTAATAATGTATCGGTAACAAGCTGATTTTTGGTTTTTTGGCTGAACTGCAAATACCTGCTCGTGTCTGCCAGAATTTGCGATATTTCTTTGCCTTGAAAAAAGTAATTGGCTATGCGGTTGGATAGGATATAACCGGCATATTCTAAATCTCCTGATTCTAAAGCTGCTTGATATCCTTCATTACTGATTGCGTGTGCCTCTTTAATATGGTTGAACCAGTAATGAAAAATACTAACCAGCGAAGAACAAGCTCTGCACTTCAAGCCGATATTGCCAGATTTTTCACTCAAATTCAGCGATAGCATGGCAAATTGATACGCGGCTTTGTAATCTCCCGAAACAGCGTTTAAGAACATACCGTAGCCTGCGTAGCAGAGAGATGCTTCGGGTACTAAACCGTAGGTGAGAGAAAGATTGACTCCTTTTAAAACGCTGACTTTCCACAAGTCGGGATTGCTGAGGTAAGCTGATGTTAAGAAGTTGGTGATTAATTTGACTGCGACTTTTTTGTCGGGTACTGTCATTTCGGGAGCGTCAATCAGGGAAGCTATTTCTCTACCTGCTAAAAAGTTTGTGGCTGCTGCAAATTCTTCGGCTATGACTTTTTGCAGCCCGTCTAGCGGCAAGTCAATGCCCAGCAAGTTCAAGGCTTTGATTCCAGCTTTAACTGCTTCCTCGTATTTGGCTCGCAGGGTGTACTGCACGATCAGGAGGTTGTAAATTTCTACTTTTTCTAAAGGCGATCGCGCTTTTTGCAAAGTTATGTTGATAAATTCTTCTGAATGCTCGAAATAGCCGTTCAGATACTCAACGTTAGCGCGCTCCATGTGCAGAGCAAAGGCTAAATCGTAGTGGGAATCCCAGATATCGGCGGTTAAACCGTCCATACCTGCGGTTAAATACTGCAACGCAGCAACATAAGCAGTGGCATCTTTGGCTCTGCGGGCGGCGTCTAAATTCAGGGTTGCCAGTTCGATTAGTTCTCGCTCGTCTCGAATTAGCGATCGCGCTACATTCAAGTGATCGACTAACTCAAAGATTCTGTCAGCGCGATATTCAGCAGGAGTATTTTCGAGGATTTGCCTGCCGATTTTCAGGTGAACGTCTTTTTTTTGCGAATCATCAATTAAAGCATAAGCTGCTTGTTGTACGCGATCGTGCAAAAATTTATAATTGAGAATTAACAGCGGAAACAGCACGTAATCTAATGACTTGCTTTCCAATTCCGAAGTCGGCAGAATCAGCCCCGACTTAATCGCCGGCAACAGGTGAGAAAAAGTTTCCGACGCTTCTTTCTCATTAATTAAAGAAAGAGTATTTAAGTCAAATTCGTTGCCCAAACAAGCCACTAAACGCAAAACCTGCTGCGTTGAACTTGGCAGTTTTCTCAACTTCTGCACCATCAAATCTACTACATTGTCAGTGATAGCGCACTGCTCAATTTGAGTCATATCCCAATGCCAGCCGCCCTTGCTCCCCAACTGTGGCGGATGAAAAACTAGCAGATTTTCTTGATACAATGTTTGTAGGAATTGATTAACAAAAAAAGGATTGCCGTCTGTTTTACTGACAACCAGTTCAGCTAAGGGTTTGACCGATTTGCGATCGCTGTGCAAAGTCTCGGCAATCAAATGAGTGATGTTGTCCACCCCCAGCGGCGACAGAGCAATTTCATTAATGATGGCTTCCTGATTTCGCAGCGTCTCCACAGTCATCATTAAAGGATGAGTGGGACTGACTTCATTATCCCGATAAGCGCCAATTAAAAACAGATATTGTGTCGCTTCATCTGTCATCATCAATTCGATCAATTTGAGTGTAGCAGAATCAGCCCACTGCAAATCGTCGAGAAAAATTACCAGCGGATGTTCGGGCTGGCAAAATACGCGAATGAAATTTTGAAAGACTAAATTAAAGCGGTTGAGAGATTCCGTCGGCCCCAATTCAGCTACAGGAGACTGAGCTCCGACAATTAGTTCTACTTCGGGAATTACATCAATAATAATTTGCCCGTTTTGCCCGAAAGCAGTACGGAGTTTTTCGCGCCAAACTGCCAATTGAGCTTCGCTTTCAGTTAAGAGTTGTCGCACCAATTCCGAAAAGGCGCTAACAACTGCTGAGTAAGGAATAGTCCGCTTGTACTGGTCAAATTTTCCCCAAATAAAATAGCCGCGCCTGCGGGTAATAGGTTTGTCTAAAATCTTCACCATTGCAGATTTGCCAATGCCGGAATAACCAGCAATCAGCATCATCTCGCTGCGGGATTTATGCTGTCCTCTCGCGAGCACTGACAGGGAACTTTCTTTGCGCGATTTGCTCTCTTTCTTGATGACAGAAATTTGGGACTGTTCGATGCGGTAGGCTCGATTATTTGTTGCTGCTACCCGTTCAAATGCCGCTAAAAGAGTTTCAACTTCTCGCTGTCTGCCGTAAAGTTTTTGAGGAATTTGAAATTTGTCAGAAATATCTTGGCTGCCGAGAGCAAACTCGGAAATAACCCCAGATGTTTGCAACTGAAACAGACAGGATTCCAAATCCGCTTTCAGTCCCCAAGCACTTTGATAGCGATCCTCAGCCGCTTTTGCTAGCAATTTCATCACAATGTCTGAAATAGCTTGAGGAATTTCTGGTGAAAGTTCAGCGAGAGGTACTGGCTGTTTGGCGATGTGACAGTGAACTAACTCCATGGGATCGGTAGTGGTAAAAGGGAGCTGTCCTGCCAGGACTTCATAGAAGGTGACGCCAAGAGAATAAAAGTCCGTGCGGTAATCGATTACCCGGTTCATTCTGCCAGTTTGTTCCGGCGACATATAGGCTAAAGTCCCTTCTAAAAAGTTGGGATTTTTATTGGCAACGTTTTCCTGATTTGAGTCACTTGAGATGCTAAAATCTATGACTTTAACTTGTCCAGTCGCGGGATTAAAAACTATATTAGAGGGGTTTATATCTTTATGAATTACATTTTTTGCGTGAATCTCTCCCAAAGTTTCAGCAACTTTGATGGCTGTGGTCAAAAATCCCAAAGAGGTAAATTTTTGGGTAGCCATAAATATTTTTAAAGATTCGCCACCAAAATCTTCTAAAATCATTGCCAGACTATTTCTAACCTGCTGCAACCTGTGCATTTTAACAACTCCGTCGAGCTGGTTTAAGTTGGCAGTGATGTCATATTCCCGTTTGTATCTATTCAGTTCTTCGGGAGTCGGATAGTCTTCTTTGAGAATTTTGATAATAACAGGTTGGTTGTCTTGCTCGTTGCGGCCGCGGTAAACCAGGGAAGTGCTGCTTTCATAAATGAGAGCGAGAACTGCAACGCCGGGAATTGCCATCATAGTTGGTTCTCTCAAATTAGGTGTGCTTGTTGGTCAATATTACAGGACTTACGCGCGGCGGGCTAGAAACCCGGTTTCTTTGTTGGTAGTTGCTGACAATCTCAAGATTTTTTCCTATGAACCGGGTTTTTTCCGTAAATCCTATGTTATTCTTCATTATCACTCAAGAGCTATGTTTTGGGATGTGTGGGAAGACACGCCGTATCCAGCAAAGAGCTGTTGCTGACTTGCATGGGCCTGGGGCTTTTTCACCTCAGCAGTTAGGTAAACAAAAGCACAGATACAGGATTTGTGCAATGATTTGGTGTGGCGATCGATCGCACGGCTGACAAAAAAACAATCTCAGCTTTTAGGAGATTGCTTGAATTTAGCCTCGCATCTATGTTTTCGGTCAAATTACGCAAGTATTCACACTTCAATCAAACCGCTTCACTGTGCGACTGCTAACTACACGCCCGTCAGTCGATTTTCCATTTTTCGATTTGAGATTTAATTGCAGCGCTGTGAATCACCCGATTCCGAACTTAAGTGTAAAATTTTAATCTCTCCAGGATAGGAGTCGAGGGCTTGTATCCGTTTTAGAGCGAGTCATCTACGCACCGGCTGGAATAATAACCTTTAATCTCGGAGTTAAAAAATCGGCCTGTAGAATCAGCTTCTTGCAGAGATTCCCAAATTTCCGATTCTACGTCGCTGTATTGATAGACTGACCCGCTGCTAAATTCTATTTGCAAAACTTGATCCTCTTCATTGTATCCGATCGCGCTAGCCATTGCCGAATCAACCGGCATCATAGCAATGGGTTCGTCGGCTGGGGCAATTTCTGTTAATTCAATACCGCCACTGAGTTCGGTAGAATCTGTATTGGCTATGAAATCAACCATGTGCAGGCCGTGCATTGCAGCTTCGGGTGCGGCAATTTCGATAAATTCGAGGCATTCCCCGCGATCGATCAACAGTCCTAGCTGGCCGTTAGAGTGACCGACTGCTAAGACATTGCTCAAGTCTATTTTGGATAGTTTCATGGGTTTTGTCAACAAGGATTTGTTTTACGTCAATATTTCCCGATCTTTGCAAGTTTCTGTGTCGAGGAAATAGTGGATTAATTAATAGTTTAGCCTGTATTGCCTAAAAAGTCAATTAACGTATCTTTTATGTGTAAAGTGTGCATTTAGCATCCTAATTTGGTATGATTTGTCTGTTGCTTAAGGAAATTAGACCTCTTCCACTCCTAAGCTTTCCTACCCTAAAATTATCTGCGTTTATATGTATTTATCTGCCTGAAATCTGCGGTTTGTGTGTCGATCGCAGACTTATGCAAGAGCTGTATTGAGCAAGGTTCGCCATAAGCACCCGAGTTTGATAAGATGTGTCAGCTTCTTAACGAAACTTGACAATAAATTAAGAATTATTGCCATAAAACAAAGGTAAAGTTGTGGCAATGGCGAGTCAAAGCCCAACCAGCAAAAGCGTTTGAGGATTTTTCCCATCTGTAAATCTTCAGAAAGTTACTATTTCTAAAGGATTCATCTGGTGAGAAAATCTCAAACAACCTTAAAATTTAGCAGTAATCGCCCGATCGGGCAAATCTCAACCAGCATAAGGGAAAATACCTATGAAATTGGCTTATTGGATGTACGCAGGCCCAGCCCACATCGGCACTCTGCGCGTTGCGACTTCCTTCAAAAACGTCCACGCGATCATGCACGCACCGATTGGAGACGACTATTTTAACGTGATGCGATCGATGCTGGAGAGGGAACGGGACTTCACTCCGGTAACTACCAGCGTGGTTGACAGACACGTACTGGCGCGGGGCTCGCAGGAACGGGTGGTGGACAATATCACCCGCAAAGACAGAGAAGAGCACCCCGATTTAATTGTACTTACCCCGACTTGCACCTCCAGCATTCTGCAAGAAGACTTGGAAAACTTTGTTAACCGAGCTCAATTGGATGCCAAAGGCGATGTGATGCTGGCGGATGTTAACCATTATCGGTTTAACGAACTCCAAGCTGCCGATCGGACTTTGGATCAAATCGTCCAACTTTACATTAACAAAGCTCGCAAAAAAGGCGATTTGGAAGGTAAAAGCGAAAAACCATCGGTGAATATTATCGGTATGTCTACGCTGGGTTTCCACAACCAGCACGACTGCACCGAGTTGAAGCGTTTGATGGCAGATTTGGGAATCGAAGTCAACGAAGTTATTCCCGAAGGTGCTTCGGTTCACAACTTAAAAAGACTGCCGCGCGCTTGGTTTAACCTTGTTCCTTATCGGGAATTGGGGATGGCAGCCGGGGAGTATTTGCAAAAAGAATTCGGCACGCCGATGGTGGATATTACGCCGATGGGTGTGGTGGAAACTGCGCGCTGCATTCGGAAGATTCAGGAAGTTCTGAATGCTCAAGGTGCGGATGTTAATTATGAAGAGTTTATTGACCAACAAACGCGGTTTGTGTCTCAGGCTGCTTGGTTCTCAAGGTCGATCGACTGCCAAAACTTAACCGGCAAAAAAGCCGTCGTATTTGGCGATAATACGCACGCTGCGGCGATGACGAAGATTTTGGCTCGCGAGATGGGTATCCACGTTGTGTGGGCAGGAACCTACTGCAAACACGATGCTGATTGGTTCCGGGAAGAGGTAAAAGGGTATTGTGATGAAGTGCTGATCACGGAGGATCATGGGCAAATTGGGGATGCGATCGCCAAAGCAGAACCTTCGGCGATTTTCGGCACGCAGATGGAACGCCACGTGGGTAAAAGGCTTGATATTCCGTGCGGTGTGATTGCTGCGCCGATTCACGTGCAAAATTTCCCGATCGGCTACAAGCCATTTTTGGGCTATGAAGGCACAAATCAGTGCGTAGATTTGGTCTACAATTCCTTTACTTTGGGCATGGAAGACCACTTGCTAGAAATCTTCGGCGGCCACGATACTAAGGAAGTTATTACCAAGGGAATTTCGGCTGATTCTGATATGAATTGGACGAAGGACGGACAGGCAGAATTGAACAAAATCCCCGGTTTTGTGCGCGGGAAAGTCAAGCGGAATACTGAGAAGTTTGCTCGCGAGCGCGGTATTGCTCTAATTAATGCTGAGGTGTTGTACGCGGCCAAGGAAGCTGTCGGCGCGTAGTTACGCAGTACGGGGCATCTCTTGTAGATGCCCTTGCTTATTTATGAAATTTCAGATAAAATGACGGAAGATAGCAATCTACTTTGGACGAGCCGTTCATTCAATAATGTTCCAATACGCCTCACCAAAGAGCGATGGCAACATATCTTGAAAGAACACCCTGAAATGCAAGCTCAATATGAGCGAGTTTTAGAAACTTTAGAAAATCCCGATCTGATTCAAATAGATGACGTTACAGGCGGATTACTAGCCCTACGCTTCTATCCATTGATTCCCGAAAGTAGAAAATTTGTGGTAGTGGTGTATCTAGAAATAAATGATTCTGATGGATTTATCACAACAGCTTACCTCAGAAGACAGCCATCATCAAATAAGCGAATAATATGGACACAACAGTAAAAATTCTCGAAGACTCCACAAATATTACAGGTTTTTACGATAAGGAAGCGGATGTTCTCTATCTCTCGCTGGGAGAACCGCGAGAGGCTGTAGCTGTGGACATTAGCGATGGAGTTATCGCCCGCTATAATGAGGATAGTGAAACAATTGTCGGCATTACTTTAATTGGGTTGCGGCAGCGGGTATTGAAGGAATTAAATCGGAAACTGCACGTATTACCTCATCCAAATGGGTGGGCGGTGACTGAGGAAAATCTAGAGTCAAGTGAGAAGGTGTTTGCTACTCAGGAAGCAGCTTTTAAATATGCCGTTGGTTTGGCAAAAGCTCGATGGCTTGAGGTGGTAATTTATGATGAAAATGGAGAAGTTCGGGAAACTATAAATCCAGCGATAGATGCGTTATTGCAGCGTAGAATCGATCGCCCCGAATCTGACGGAGAGAAGCGGGAATGTTTAGAAATTGTTTAGATGTAGGGAAATAGATACCTGTGACCAAAGGAAGAATATATCAAATTAGTTAGGTGTGGTTTTCTGTGATGCTCGTAAATTCTTTCAATGCTGCATCAAGCCAGTGTTCGTACCACTGAAAAAAGGTAAAGTGCTTTGGGATATCAGCACGAGGCTCTTGCTCGGGATCGTGAAGGTGAACGGCATAGCCAAAGGGACAATATGATGGAGAATTGCTTTCCCAAATCCAAATTTCTCCGCAATACTTACCGTTGAGAACAAGCTCCCCATAAATATCGCAACCGTAATGTGTTAGCAACAGGCTACCACCGTCAGGAATTTTTTTCCATTCGGCGAGAAACTTCTTGTAAGCTTCCCATTCCTGCTCTGAATCGAGCTTTGAAGTGTCAATCGATCCTAAACCTAAAAATGGTTCAACGAGGGGAAAGGGCTCTTTTAGATCCGACGTTAAATTTGTCTCGGTGAGCTTCCGCATCCCCAAACCAGGGCCTGCTGGGCCTTCTCCAAGCTCGCGGAGAAATAATCGGTATTCTTCTGGGAGCTTTACCTGGGCACGAGCTTCCCAGTTGGCGATAAATTCTTCCGACAAGGGAGGGGAAAGCTGATACTTGTGGTGTTCGACCTGCATCACCCATAACTTGGTGTCGTGCTCTCGGAGTTGTGCCAACTTTTCTTTAATTCGTTCGATCGCGCTCATAACAAACTTCTCTCTTGCCTGCTAATTATTCACTAAGCTACTCATTTGTGTCACGGCTATTTTTTCCTGAGTTAACACGATCGCCCTTATTCAGTTTAACACGAGGGAGGAGCGATCGCCCTTTTCAAAGCAAGTGCGATCGCCCATCTGAAAAATTGCTATAATATCAAATGAGCCAACCTTGCTCTCAGTGAAAAAATATGTCAACCCCTACACAAACTCCCCAAACAAGCACCCTTGAGATAACTATCAATCAGGAACAAAAAGAACTGTTAGAAAAAGCAGCTACCCTGTGGGGTATTAGTCTGAGCGAATATCTGCTCGAAGTTGCTCTAAATCTAGCCCAAGAAATGCCACTTAAACCAGAACCGATCGTTCTTTCCGAACCAAATTGGAAAATTGTTACCTCAGCGATAGAAAATCCACCAGCACTTAACTCTAAGCTGAAAGCAGCGATCGAAAGGTATCGACAAAAATACAATCGCAAATAAATAATGGAATGGATTTTTTGCTCTATAGATGATAGGGTAAATTGCTACAATAAAATTAGTCGATCGCTATTTGGTAACAAAACAATGTCAACAGCAAGCGACACCCAAACAAAAATAGAGTTAACTCTCAGCCAATTTGACTAAAGTGCTTGAATAAATAAGAAAGCGATCGCCCTTATTCCACCTCACTCTCTTCTGGCTGATTCTCCGCCTCATCTTCCGCCGCAAAATCCACCTTCTCATAGACATCAGCCAGTGGCACTTCAACTTGAAAGAAATTAAAAACTAGCGCCGCATCTTCCTCATCGTACTGATGGTACGACCACCGCTTGTTAGCCAACTTACAATACTGTTCTACATAAACCTGAGATTGGTCAATCAGAATATACTCTTGAAATGCCGGCAGCGTTTGATAAAACTTAAATTTATCACTGCGATCGTAAGCTTTCGTAGATTTCGATAAAACTTCCACAATTACTTGCGGATTCATCACCGTATCCTGGCGATTATTGTAATACTCAGGTTTACCCGGAATTACCATCACATCGGGATAAGTATAAAATCGCTTTTTCGGCAGCCACAAACGCACGTCACCGAAGAAAACTCGATAGTCCTGTTTTTTGAGCCCAAGACTTAATGCAATATAAATATTGCCAGCGATTTGATTGTGATTTGTAGTTCCGCCTGTCATGGGAATAATTACTCCATCGCGATACTCACTTTTGTACTCTGCTGCTTCTTCCAGGGCGAGATATTCTTCGGGAGTGAAGTAGCATTGTGCTGTTGGCTGTTCTGTTACTTGTAGAATAGCTGTCACGGTTTTTTCCCCAACTCAATTGATATCTTGCATCTAGTTTAACATTGCCCTAAATTGCGGGCGGGCAGGATGCCCACCCCACAACAAAACTCATTCTTTGTGGAACAGGCATCTTGCCTGTTATTGAAAATAGTGCAACATATGCGATCGCCCTTCTCAAACAAAAAGCGATCGCACTTCAATAACTCGCAACCAAAATTAGTCGATCGGATCGAAAACTAAAGTCAATCTCGCAGCCGGAAGCAGTTATTTGATCGCACGCAAATGACCCTCTGCATCAGACCAACTGCGAAAGCGACCGATAACGACCCTTTGCAGGTTCGGAAGCAAACGAACCACAATCCACGGCTTGAGACGTTTCTCATACGGCATAATAGTTGTATCTCCTTGTTAATTGGAGCCATAGCCAGTCCTTGCTTTCCATGGCGGGGGACTGGCTTTTGACTGTGTATTGATTGGATTAGAGGAATTATAACATAATAAGCCCAAATATGTGTCAATTCTTTTCAAGAACAGGGCAACAACACGATCGGGAGCGTAAGCTTGTACCATTAAAAGCGTTAGTAAACCAACAAATATTTACATTGAGCAAGCGCGTTCACGTTACGTTTCCTGATTACGTATATGAAGCTTTGGATCGATGGGCTGACAAACAAGGCCGATCCACGGCTAACCTGATAGCCTTTCTCGTGGAAACGGCTTTATTGGAAGCCCAACAAAAGGGAGAAGTACCCCCTGGGCCCGAAGATCCCAAAAGTGACAAGTAAAGAGTTCCCTCGTGGGTTACATTGGTGGCAACTTAAGTTCAAACCCATCGACAGACTGCTGTTTAAGTATTAAACTTAGATCCCCCCCCCTAGCTCGCCTTAAGAAGCTATGCTTTATAAACATCTTTCTTGACAATCTTGAAAGCTTTGTACAGCAAAAATTTCAGGAGAAGTTGTGACACAAGCCTTGACAATTTAACAACTTTATTTATTGAAAGCAGCTTGCGTTTATTGAGAATTGGCAATCGAGGAATAAGGGTTTGATAGCCTCGCTCGCGCTCGCTCTCAAATGTTAAGAAAAATCCTTATAACGCAGAGCTTCTTAAGGGGGGAACCGGAATCTTCTCAAAGTCCCCCTTCTTAAGGGGGATTTAGGGGGAACTCCTCGGAGTAAACAGTTTTAACCCAGGCGTATTGCGGTATACATCCCATGTCTATCGCAACTCGCCCATATTTCAACTAATCCCCAAAACCCAAAAAACCCTCCCCAACAAGGAAGAGGGAGGGCGCACATAAAATAGAGTTAGAAATTCAGGCTTTTGCAAAATTAACAATAATGAGTCACATCCTCGCCGCACTCATCGGCCAAATAACACAAAGCACGAAAGCGCAGCCCCACCACTTGCTCGTAAAGCGGATTTAACTTGCACAGCGGCGGAATGTAAAATAAAGTGCGATCGCAAATTTTGACTTCCCGCTCAAACGGACACTGGCTGGGAATAAACTTGCACAGAAACCGAGCTAACTTTTGACTTTTAATTGCACTATTGTCAAGCCACTGTTTCAGCGGATTCAACAAGTCAAAGCGCGGCTTGTGGCCGTAAGGTTGAGGATTTGTAGCGACACTAACAGGGGTTTCTTCTTTGCCATGCCATACCCAAATTGGCAGAATTCGATCGGACTGTGTATTCTCAAATACGTTCATATTTCTCTGTTCCTCTTTTACAACGAGGTGCCAAGAACTCTTTGTAGAGCTTGTACGAGATTTTGTCTACAATAAGTACCTACAGCAGCTCGTTTTGCTTTACCGGATGAAACTTCTTGAATTAATGACTTGATCCGAGAAAAGTAGTTCCTGATTATTTTTGAGAGACGGTGTGCGATCGCAAAAGTGTCCTCATTGCCAGCCCAAGGATTTATCTATGGGGTAAAAACTCTGCCTTAAACCTTAAACCTTCAACCTTCAGTTAACTCTCCTTTTGTACTTCCTCTACGATAATGACGCATCGAGGTCAATAATTCCCTGCGTGAAAATGCGGAATTTTCAATCAAAGTTATAATAGTTTCAAATAAGCACGGCGCTGCAAAAAACCCTGAAACCCAGCGCCCACTGTCGCTGCGTGCGTGAATCGTAGCTATCCCGAGCGTGAATCGGCCAGAAACTCCTACAATTATAAATAATCGGCATTACCGCCCTCACCACCCATGAGCAACCCAGAAACCAAATCTATCACCCGCGAATTGCAAAGCCACGTCGCCATTCTCGGCGGCTTCGTCTCCCTCCTCTGGATTATTGAGATTCTCGATGTATTCATATTTCGAGGCGCGCTGAATTCCTACGGAGTCCGCCCCCGCAGCATCGACGGACTTGAAGGCATCCTATTCATGCCTTTTCTGCACGGCAGTTTTGCTCACTTAGCCGCCAATACCCTCCCGTTTCTGACATTTGGTTGGCTGATAATGTTGCAAGAAGTAAGCGACTTTTTTATAGTTAGTGCCGTTACTGTACTCATCAGCGGATTGGGAGTTTGGCTGACAGGCGCGCCCAATTCCGTGCACATTGGTGCCAGCGGATTAATCTTTGGTTACTTCGGATTTTTGCTATTGCGGGGCTTTTTTGAACGCAGTTTTACGTCTATTATGGTATCTTTAATTGTCGGTTTCTTCTACGGCGGTTTAATCTGGGGAGTTTTGCCCTCGCAGCCTGGAGTTTCCTGGCAAGCGCATTTCTTTGGCTTTGTCGGCGGCGTATTAGCAGCTCAACTTTTGGGGCGGCAGAAACGGCAAATCAACTAGGATAAGACTTATGCTGCATCGTATTATGACCTTAGGTACGTTGTTGCGCTTCAGCGCTCTTTTCTATAGCAATGAGCGCTGAAGCGCAACAACGTACCTTGCCAGCCCAAAAAATAAATTTAAATGCAGAAAAGCTTAACAATTTCGTCCCGAAAAGTAAGACTAACTGCTTACTAATAATTCTACTTGCGCCGGCAAGCACACAGTAAAAACCGAACCGCCACCTAACTGGCTTTGAACTTGCATATCACCGCCCATCATCAAACAAAAGTGACGGCTAATAGTCAATCCCAAACCCGTGCCGCCGTACTTGCGCGTAGTTGAGGCGTCACCCTGCATAAAAGCTTGAAATAAATGCTGCATTTGTTCGGGGGGAATCCCAATACCAGTATCAGCTACGCGGAAAATTATTAAATCGGAAGGTTCTGCTATTTCTTGAGTTGTTAAGCTGTCATGTTTAACTCTTTCAATGGACAGGGTAATAGTCCCGCCTTCGGTAAATTTTGCTGCATTGCTCAGCAGGTTGAGCAATATTTGACGAGTTTTGGTAATGTCAGCATACATCACTCCCAAGTCATTAGCACAATTAACTTCAAATTTATTAAATTTTTTCTCTACCAAGGGTTCGGCAGTAGAAACTACCTCGTCAATTAAATTAACCGGGTTGAAAGTTTCTAAATAAAGTTCCATCCGCCCCGCTTCAATTTTAGAAATATCGAGAATGTCGCTAATTAAAGATAGCAAGTGTTTGCCGGCAGTTTGAATTTTGTGCAAGTCTGGGATAAAATCTTCGCAGCCCAAATCCTCGGCGTCTTCTTTGAGCATCTCGCTGTAACCGATAATGGCGTTGAGGGGAGTTCGCAATTCGTGGCTCATATTGGCTAAGAATGAGCTTTTGGCTTGGCTGGCTGCTTGAGCGGTTTGAGCGACTTGTTGGAATTCTTCTGCTAGTTTGCGTTGGGTAATGTCTTCGGCAATGCCGACTATACGGTAAATTTCTCCTGTTTCGTTGCGGACTGGAAAAGCCCGATCGCGCACCCAGCAAACTGAACCGTCGGATCGCACTACCCGATACTCCTCATCATAATCCCCCTGCACCTGTTTTTCAAAGGCAGCCTTAACGCGATCGCGATCGTCTCGGTGAATAGCATCCCAAAAAGCCTCCGGATGTGACAGCAAACTCCGATAGCTTAAATTCCATATTTTCTCGCAAGCAGGGCTCACATAAATTATGTGCTTTTGATTCGGTTCTCTAATCCAAAATACCTCATGAATATTTTCTGCCAACTGGCGAAACCGTTCCTCGCTGGCGCGCAACTGATCCACAGCACGGTGAAACTCTGTCACGTCTTGAACCAGCGATGCCACCCCAATTATACAGCCCTCAGCATCAACCAAAGTCGTATTGTACCACTCGCAAAGAATAATTTTGCCGTCCTTTCTAATGTTCTCGTTAATGCTACTAATTCCTCCTTGATTAGTGAGCAAAGTTATAGATAGTTGCCTGACATACTCCTTAGCATTTTCAGGAACTATGAGATCTACTCCGTGGCGTCCCATTGCTTCCAAGCGATTGAATCCAAAAATTCTTTCTGCTGACAAATTCCAGTCCGCAACTTCAAAATTGAGATTCCATTCGATCGCCCCCAAAGGAGTTTGATAGAGGTGAAAAGCGAGTTTTTCCTGAGATAGTTTCAGAGAGCGAATTAATTGAGTTTTATCAGCAATCGCAGCTTCCACCCGCTCTTCGAGAGTAGTAAACGACTCTTCCAATTGATCTGCCATCGTATTAAAAGAGCGAGCCAGGACACCCACCTCATCCTCCCGATCTACAGACGCCATCAAGCGGGGATCTACCGCCATTGAGTCCCATTCTCCCCGCGACAAAGCCTCCGCAGCCTTGCTCAGACGCTGAATTGGCATGACAATCCACCTCGAAGTCACACAT
Source organism: Microcoleus sp. PH2017_09_SFU_O_A (assembly GCF_020738625.1). Taxonomy (NCBI): domain Bacteria; kingdom Bacillati; phylum Cyanobacteriota; class Cyanophyceae; order Oscillatoriales; family Microcoleaceae; genus Microcoleus; species Microcoleus sp. PH2017_09_SFU_O_A. The sequence goes on along the minus strand of NZ_JAEQCF010000022.1, from coordinate 28,526 downwards.
CCTAGAGCCGTCGCCACCACCAAAGCACCGAAACAGAGCAAAATTGTGTAGCGAGTGTTGGCGTTAATCGCTTCCATAAAATCGGCTTCGGGAACCGCCACCACAATCAACCAGTCGAGGCCCTTGCTGTCTGAGAGCGGTGTCACCTGTAGAAATTGTCGTTTCCCATCGATCGCAAAATCTAACTGGTAAATACGATCGATCTTGCTCAAATGCCCGAAGCGTTGTGTCAAATAGCGGGCAGTCGATCGAATTAGAACATTTTTGCTATTCGCTGCCCCAATCCGTTGTGGAACGCCTTTGCTCACAATAAATGGCGCTTCTGGAGTTGAATTTGCAACCAATTCTCCAGACCTTTCGACAATAAAAGTTTGTCCTGATTTACCAATCTTCAGTTTTTCCAAAAATTGATGAATATCAGAGAGTGTCAAATCAGAACCAAGAATTCCAATCAGTTTATTATTCTTTCCGTAAACGGGTTGAGCAGCAGTAATTGCTAGTTTGGGAGTGTCAAAATAAGTATAAATTTTAGTCCATGTCGGCTTGCCAGCCCGCACCGGAGCTACATACCAAGGTCGGGTGCGAGGGTCGTAGTTAGGAGTAGTTTTTAAAAGCTTAGTTGCTTCGCCGAACTTAGACGGCGTGTAGCTGTGCAAATTATAGCCACTAGACTTATTAGAAATCCGAATTTGCAAATTGCCATCGTCAAGCCTTTCAACTCCCGTAAAAATTTTTTGTTCGGAGCCGAATTGAATGTAGCTAATTGTATTAAAGGTTTCGAGTTGTTTGGAGAAGTAGCTGAGTAAACTGGCTTCATCCTGCACGTTCAAAATACCCAGACGGATGGCATCGAGATTCAGTTGATTGATTTGGTGCGGCCTTTCGATATAACTATAAATGTGTTGCTGGATGCGCGATGTGACTTCGGCCCGCAGTTGCGCGGCAACATCGTTGACAGCTATGCGCCCGTGGCGCAGGGACAGCCACCCCGTCAGCCCCACCGCAGCGAAAGTCTGGATGGCAAAAGGCACTACAAGGACGAGGCGAATTGGCACTTGGCGCGACATTTTAAAAATATGGTCGCTCAGATGTCTGATTGGCATGATGAAGCAGAAATATTACGAACCCACAAAGTTTCGGTAAAGTACAACCTGATGAGCGCAGATTTTGAATGAGACCGTTTTCTGTGGCAGAGTGCTGTTAAAAACTGGGAATCTGCCGCTAGTAACTTAATTTTTAACGACTGCCACCGTTATCTTAGCGCGATCGCGTGCTTGGTCAGGGCGATCGAGATTAATGCAGTAAGTATAAGGAAGAAGGAAGAAGGAAGAAGGAAGAAGGAAGAAGGAAGAAGACAGACACAGCAAGCTTGAGCTTGATTCATATTTTATGTTTAATTAGGTGGATTTACTTATCACTCCTGGAATGAATGTAGGCGCTGATACTATTTGAGATTTTACATTTGAAATTGGGTAGTTTGCGATCGCACTCCCAGCATCAGAAACTGTTTTTTTTCTCGCGTCTACTTCATTGCATCCGCCAGATGCACTAAACAAGCAGGTTTCTGAGAGTCGGAGCGCGATCGCAAGTTATAAATATTTACAATAAATTCACTTGATATCTCCACAACAAGCTACTTTTGATAGAGCGCAACTTAATTCCGGCTGGGTAGAATAAGTATAGTAGGATGCAACTAGCGGAGGCATGGATGATGAACGCAGTTATTGCTACTCTTGGCACTGCTCTCGGACTGAGCTCAATTTTGATCGGTTTGACCCCGGCGGTTATCGCCCAACAAAGGCTGCAACCAGCGCCCCAAAATTCAGAAACGACTTTATCAGGGGATTCCCTCAGAACTGTGGAGGACAGAACCGTAGACTCGGACTACCAAAACTTGATTGGTGAACGAGAAACGGCGGCTAATGCTGCTATTCGGCAGCGCAGCTTGGGGGATACATTTCGCCTCAAAATCGGCCCCGAATTGGAATTTATCACTACTCCTTCCGACGCCCAGCGCCAAGGAAATCCCGTTCCTCTCCAACCCAACGACAGTGGTACAGGAGCTGGAGTTCAGCTTCAGCTAGGACTTTAGCAATTTTGAATGAATTGATGTCAAGCAAACGAGCGATCGCACAGCCCGATTTTTGAGGCTATAAGCTCTTGTGACTGCGATCGCTCGTTTCTCTGAATTTTATCACAAGTTTTGTGCGGCTTCCATCACAGGAGAGTCTTTATTCTCAATCTACAATTGGGGCTATTAAACATCAGACGCATCCCAATTAGATACGTATCTTTACAATAGCGCATAAAACTGGCGGTGAAGGTCATGGGAAAGGCTCAACTAATCGATTATTTGCGGGGGGAGTTGGCGATATCGAATTCTGCGATCGCCGTTGCTCTGAGACACGATGAACAAGATGCCGGCCAACTGCCGATGGTTCTGTGGCAGTACGGGTTAGTTACCTTGGAACAGTTAGACCTGATTTTTGATTGGCTGGAAACTCAGTCGGCTTAATAATTTAAAATTCCGAATTTTAAAATATGGATATCTGATTCCAGATTTGTGAGAAATAAAGCTTACCAAAAGATTGGGTCTAGAACCCCGTCATTATAGGACGGCTTGAATTCAAAGTCTAAAGATTACTTTCCAATCAAGTTTATAGCTACAATTGCCCATAAGCGTCATAGAATAATTCCATGATTGTACTAGAGTTCAAGTTAAAAGGCAAGCCACAGCAATACCGGATCGTAGACGAAATGATCCGCACAGCTCAGTTTGTCCGAAACAAAGCTCTCAGATATTGGATCGACAATTCCAGAGTTAAACTATCGGATTTATACAAACAATGCGCCATCATGGCGAAAGAGTTTGAATGGGCCGGAAAACTTAACTCAATGGCGCGTCAAGCTTCGGCTGAGCGTGCCATTTTTGCTATTCAACGTTTCTTTTCTAATTGCCAAGCTAAGAAACCAGGAAAAAAAGGATACCCACAATTCAAAAAAAACACTCACTCCGTAGAATACAAAACTTCCGGATGGGCGCTTTCGATCGACAAAAAATGTCTAACATTCACGGACGGTTTTGCGGCGGGTACCTTTAGGTTACTCGGTAGTCGAGACTTGCACTTCTATGCACCTACTGAGATTAAACGAGTCAGAGTAATTCGTCGAGCCGATGGTTACTACGCTCAGTTCTGTATCAATGTAGAGCGAACAGAAGAAATAGTTCCTACGGGGAAAACGATTGGCATAGATGTGGGATTGAACCATTTCTACACCGATAGTACAGGGGCAACAGCTCCTAATCCTCGGCATTTGCGTAAAAGTGAAAAAGCTTTAAAGCGGTTGCAGAAACGAGTTTCTCGGAAAAAGAAAGGATCGAGTAATCGCAAGAAAGCGATAAATAAGTTAGGCAGAAAGCACTTAAAAGTCAGTAGGCAGCGTAAAGACTTCGCCATCAAGACGGCGTTGTGCGTAGTGAAATCTAACGATTTCGTAGCCTACGAAGACCTTCAGGTGAAAAATATGGTGAAGAACCATAAGCTTGCCAAATCAATTAGCGATGCAGCGTGGTCACAGTTTGCCCAATGGTTGCAATATTTTGGGAAAGTGTACGGTAAAACAGTAGTTGCTGTAGCACCTGGGTACACTTCCCAAGATTGCTCAAGTTGTGGCAATCGCGTTCAGAAATCCCTATCGGTCAGAACTCATATTTGCCTGTGCGGTGCGGTGTTAGACCGCGACCCCAATGCAGCTTTGAATATTTTGGCTAAAGGATTGAAAGCCCGTGCAGGAATTAATTTAAATACGGTGGGGCACACCGGAATTAACGCTTGGGGACAGACCGACCTCTACCCATTGGTGGTGACATCAACGGGCAAGCCGACTGGTTGAACCAAGAATCCCTGCGCGTTCAAGCCGGGGAGTGTCAAACAAACGGTCGTCTAAATAAAAGTATAGGGTTGAGTGTTGAGGTTGAGGTTGAGGTTGATTTTTTACCTTTGGGTAAGATCTAAATATGCGATAGGGACACAGCACTGCTGTGTCCCTATTGCTATAACTCCAGACAGCATAAAACAAGCCCCAGCAACTTTTAGGTTTGCCGGGGCTTGTTCGATTGAATTTGGTGGCGGGAAGTGGATTTGAACCACTGACCTTCGGGTTATGAGCCCGACGAGCTACCAGGCTGCTCTATCCCGCGTCGCTGTCTGTCTATCTATTCTCAAAAATCAAACCCTGCATCCTCAAAGATTGCAGGGCTTGTTTCAAGTTGGTGGCGGGAAGTGGATTTGAACCACTGACCTTCGGGTTATGAGCCCGACGAGCTACCAGGCTGCTCTATCCCGCGTCGTTTTGTCTACTCTCTAATATAAACACATCTTTCTGGAAATTGCAACCCCTCAATCAAAAAAACTTTTGAGGTTGTGGTAGGGGTTGCTGAAATTGGCGAATAAGTGTCGATCTGATAGGGAGAGGGGGAGAGGGGGAGAGGGGAAGAGGGGGAGAGGGGGAGGGGATTTTTGATCTGGTTATCTAGATAGAGAATTGTAATGCGGAACAACTCAGAGCATCGAAACTTCGCCGACTACCTCCAAACGCTTAAAATCGCTGAGAGTCAGGTAAGTGTCCGAAAGAGTTTCGGCGATCGTCGCAGTAATCCAGCCCAACTGCTTGAGCAAGTGAATCGCCACAGCAAATTTAGCGCGCTTTCCTCCATCAGTTACCTTAATTGCCAAACCCATACCTTCGCCAACCCGGCCAATACACTGAACCCCTTCAGCACCGGATTTGCTCACCAATTCGCCTTGAGTCAAGCGCATCAGTTCCGTGTCAAATCTCCCCTCACCAGCAACCATCATCGGGTGATGAGTCATAGCGCGGACAATCCGCTCCATATCCACATTGTCACCGGAGGCTAATTTAGCGTACAAAGACGCCATTTGCCCCAACTGCAACAGATAGGTAGGAGCGCCGCAGTCGTCGCGAGCGCTGATAAACTCTTCGGCAGGCATGGCCAGCAAGTCAGCCACTTTGCCCAAAATAAGCTGCTGGACGGGATGTTTGCGCCGCAAATAAGTTTCCAGCGGCCAGTGCAGTTGCTGACAGACAGCTAGCATTCCGGCGTGTTTGCCAGAACAGTTGTATTGCAGGGCGCTCTTTTTGCCTTCGGGAATGGGGCATTGAAGTTTAGAGGGGTCAATGTCGCAGCGCCACAGGACGTTAAATACCTGCCGCGATTGCTCGATCGTACCTTGATGAGAACTGCAAATAATCGCTAAATCTCGATCGGTCAATTCGTAGCGCTCTAAAGATCCCGTCGCCGTCACAGCCAAAGCTTGAAAAGGTTTGAGTGAAGAACGGACAAATGTCGCCGTTTCCGAGTTACCGGCAACGGAAAGAACGCGGCCGCGTTTGTCGCAAACAGCGGCTTGGGCGCGGTGCTTCGATTCCGGAATACCTTCGCGCAGCAGTGTGACTTCGAGTTCGGGAGCTTGGGTTCGTTTTCCCCTTGTCATATCAATTTTAGATTTTAGATTTTAGATTTTAGATTGGGGTGAAAGAAGTCTTGAGTTGCCAGTTGTGAAGTTAATCTTTTGGTGATTGTTTGTAACTCAAAACTATCGGGCGGGCAGAAAACTGCGCCGCCCCTACGACTCAAAACTTCCCTTTTACCATGAACGATTACACAAAACTCCAAATTAGTCCCCCGCCAACCAGCAATACTGTCAAACCATAAAATGTCTGCCGCAGACGCCTGAGAATTGGTTCTAGTTCGTAGTTGACTATCAATTGGTCTTGAGCTAAAACTTCGGGAGTTTTAGGCCAAGATTGACAATCGTACCAGCCAGACTCTTCGTAGACGACTGTGGGATTGGAAAGTCGCGATCGCACGTAGAACCAACCCAAGTAAAGCCGCAGCAAAGCTAATCCTAGAATAAAACCGGCACCAGCGGCAGCGCACAGGGCAAACTGAACTGGATACTTCAGCGGAGCAAAGCTGGCTGCTGCTAAGGGCCCGGATACCAAGCAACTCCAACCCCATACCCAAGCAAGTTTTGCCAGATATGCGGGCAAATCGAGAGTTACCCAGCTAAAAAACCAGGATTCTGTAAGTTCTTGATATTCATTAACCGGGCGTTGTTCCTGGGGAACAGGACAAATAGAAACAGAAGTGTCTTTCACATTAGCGATCCTCTCGGCGCGGTGGAAAATTCAATGCGTTCGGCGTGTCCCCAGAACGCTTCTAAATTGTAAAATTCGCGCTCTTGAGGTTTCAAGATGTGGATAATCACGTCGCCGTAGTCCATGACGACCCAACTGGCGTCTGATAGCCCTTGTGTACGCAGCGGTAAGCGTCCCCATTCTTCTTCTACTTGGTCGGCGATGGCTTGGGAGATGGCTCGTACCTGGACGTTGGAGAATCCGGTGACGATCGCAAAGTAGTCAGCGAGATAGCATACTTCTGCGACGCCCAGCAATACAATATCAACTGCTTTGCGGTCATCGGCAGCTTGTGCAGCGGTCAATATCAGGCCGCGGGCTTCGTCTGGGATGGTGGCGTCGGTTACTGTGGACTGGGCCCGGGAGTATTCGAGTTGGGTTAGATCTGACATTAAGTGTTTAAGTTCCTAATTGATACGGTAAGGGGGAATTGGTGCGCTATTGGCTTTCGGTTGTTGGCAGTTTGAGACTGGAAATAGGAGTTAAATTCAAGCCAAAAGTAAGTACAGGATTGCTGGTAAATTTTACGTTTAACTTGTGATTTGTTCGATCGACTTTCCCGTCGATTTTCCTATTTCGGGCGATTGGGCGCGGGCCGTTTGCAGCGCCCAATTCCGCGTAAGTACGGTGCGCGGGTGAATGTAGCAGCGAGTTTCTAGCAAATATTTGAGAGAATGATCGCTAGTTTGCCACACGGCTGCATAAAGATTTTGGACGCTTGTCTCGCGCAGTGCTTCTAGTTCGGCTGTGTTGCCGCGGCTGGGTTCTATAGTGTCTGCTATAAATACGGTACAACTGAGCTGGCTCATGTTTGGTCTGCCGAGGGTATGATTGGCGATTGCGTCCAAAATTTCTCGATCGACCACCCCGAATTCGTCTCTAGCGACGATCGCGCTCGCGTCTGCGTGCAGCAAATGCGGGTGTGCTTCCAACACTGAGTCTAACTCTAAACCTTCCTTCTGAGCCATTTGCAGCAGCATTTGGGGTTTGAAGTATTTTGCCAAGTCGTGCAGCAGTCCTGCCGATCGAGCTTTTGCTTCGTCGAGGCCGTAATGGCGAGCCAAGTCTCCTGCTGTCTGTTCGACTCCGAGGATGTGTGTGATGCGGGCGGCAGGAACGCGCTGTGTGAGCCAAGCTAGGACTTTTTCGCGATCGAGTGCAAGTGTCAAATATTAACTCCCAACTTGTAGGATCTATTATTTTAGCGTTTTGTTTTAATGGACTGCGGTGTAGGGCTGACAGGGGTGCGGTGGCTTCTGGGATGGGGAGAGGTGAAGGGGGCGATCGGTTCTACCTAAACCCTTCAAAAATCTGTTAAAGTCGGTGGCTGTAACGACAAATTGTAGTTACCATAGACATCTGGCAAAAAGACAGTCAAGAACAGGCAGGATGCCTGTTCCACAATAATTATGCCAGAAGTCTAATATTTAGTAACAATCAATGAACAACGAATTTACTTCGAGCAAATCTCAAACTGACTGGCAACGCCTAGATGCCATGACTGATGAAGATATTGATTTCTTTGATTGCCCTGAAATTACGCCTGAAATGTTCGCGAAAGCATTAGTTCGGCGAGGTTTGCCCAACTCTAAGACTAAAGCTCAAGTGACCTTACGCATTGACAGTGATGTTTTGGAGTGGTTTAAATCTCAAGGTCGTGGTTATCAAACCCAGATCAACACCTTACTGCGAGAATACATGAAAGCCCATCAATAATGGATTTGCTATTTTTTGTATCGTTCTCATTTATTCTACTTTTAATCAGTGCCATCAAAGGTTATTTTATAGTTGCTCCGCTTCTAGCTTCGATGGCAATTTTGACGGTCATTTTGTTGCGGAGGGGATTTCCGCTAAAAACCTTAATCAAAATGGCTGTTGCTGGCAGTCAAAAATCTTTTTCAGTCATCGCTATTTTACTTTTAATCGGCGCAGTCATGGCTGTGTGGATGGCTGCGGGGACTGTTCCGGTTCTGGTATATTGGGGAATTAAATCGATCGACCCTCAGTATTTCATTTTTTGGGCGTTTATCTTAACCAGCGTTTTTTCTGTACTACTGGGAACATCTTTTGGTGCTGCGAGCACGATCGGCATTGCTTTGATGATAATCGCCAACGGCAGCGGTGTAAATCCGAATCCGATCGCCGGGGCGATTGTAGCGGGAGCTTATGTGGGCGATCGGTGTTCTCCGATGTCTTCGAGCGCTATTTTGATTGCCATCCTTACCAAAACCGAAATTTATACCAATCTCAAAAATATGGCGGTGACGGGCTTATTACCGCTGCTCGTTTCCAGCTTGTTGTATTTAATTTTATCGGCTTCAAATCCCGTCGAACTTTCCGGCAACAATTTGGCTTTGGAACTAGGCACAGCCTTCAATCTTAATTCGATAACTTTGCTGCCAGCCTTGACAATTCTCATACTTTGTGTACTGCGAGTCGAAGTCAAAATCGCGATGGCTGTTAGTATCATTACCGGAAGTGCGATCGCCTTTTTCGTTCAAGGTTATTCGCCGATCGAGATTCTGCAATTCGCGATCGCAGGATTTAAATTAGAATCAACTTCTAGTTTAAAAGATATTGTAGCAGGAGGAGGAATTTTGTCTATGGCAAAAGTTTCATTAGTTGTAGTTGTCTCGACAGCATTTGCTGGCATTTTTGCCGGCACCAGAATTTTAGAATTTGTGGAAGTGTCTCTCAATAAAGCTCGAACCAGAGGAGATTTATTTTTTGCCACAACAGTAATTAGCATTTTTTCAGCAGCCTTTGGTTGTACCCAGACGATCGCAATTATCTTGACCCATCAATTAGTGGAATCAAAGTACCGCCAACAAAAATTAGATGATTATCAACTTGCTGTAGACTTAGAAAATACCGCTGTTGTGATTTCCCCCTTAATTCCTTGGAATATTGCCGGATTAGTTCCAGCAACTGTCTTGGGTGTCAATTCGGATTTTATACCCTATGCGTTTTATTTATATCTGATTCCTTTATTTAATTTGATTCAACTGAAACTGGCTAAGGCACCTCATAAAAATTAACCAAAATTAAGAGATATCTTACATTCATTATCTCGCTTTTCTTAAAATTATCGGTGTTCATCTGTGTTGCGTCGGGAGCATCTCAGTTTTGCATCTGTAGTGCTGTCCCCGCTCGCGTGCTGATTGATATAGCAGGCGAGCGGGGACGCTCGCACTGCAATAAAAAATGCTTCTTGCAAAAATGAGATGCTCCCTGTTGCGTCTGCCTTAAATCTGCGATCGATCGCAGATGTATGCAATTGCTCGTCTACTTTGGCAGCGGTTGCAATATTTTCTCAGCATGACTTGCCGCCACCGCCGCAAATAAAGCCTCATAATGATTCAAAGCTTCCTCAAATCCGTAATTCTCCACAGCATACTTTCTACCTTGCTCGCCCAACGCATCCACCCGATCGCGATTTAAGAACAAATCCTCCACAGCATCAGCCAAAGCCTGCGGATCTTCCGGCGCTACCACCACCCCGCCACCGCTTTGCTGCACTGCTTTATGCGCCGTACCAGTTTCGGGAACGGACGCCAAAATTGCCCGACCGCTCGCCAGCAGCACTTGAATTTTTGAAGGCATATTAAAGTTAGTTACCCGGCGCTTTTGTACGACTAAACTAACATCCGCAGCAGCTAACATTTCGGGCAATTTTTCTCGCGGTTCAAACGACAGTAACATTACATTAGTAGCTTTGTAAGTTTCGCAATCTTTTTGCAAGCGCGTCAGTGCTGTTGATTCCCCCACAATTACAAAAGCAATTTCAGGTATGTGCTTCAAACGGGTCGCTGCTTTGACCACTGTTTGTAAGCCTTGGGTAAGGGCAATATTTCCAGCATAAAGAACCACAAACTTGCCATTTAGTTTGTGGGTTTCGCGAAAGGGGTTATTTTCTTTTGGTAAAGGGCGGATGAAATTGACATCAACCCAATTCGGAAGGCAAACTATTTTTTCCGGGGGTACTCCCTGAGAGTGCAATTTGCTGACAAAACCGCTGTCGATAACGCTGACTTGGCTGGCTGTGCTGTAGGCAAATTTTTCTAAGGCGTCCGCAATCTGAATTAGCAGTCCGTTTTTTTTCACCAAGCCGACGCGCACGGCTGCTTCTGAGACGATATCCTGTACGTTGAGGACGATCGGGATATTGCGAGTCCAGCCGTAAAAGGCCACTGGAACGCAAATCGGTAAAGGTGGCATTGTTGAGAAAATCACGTCGGGACGCCAGCCTCTGAATGCTTGGACGGCGCTGGATACGACAAAACTACCGTCTAGCAAAAGTCGGTCTAGCAGGCTGGGGTGAGGGCCGTTGACGCGCAGGTAACTCCGCTGAATAGTGACGCCGTTGTGTTCTTCGGTGAGGTAAAATTTGCCCCGATATTGCGGATAAATTCGCCGCTGGGGATAGTTGGGCATTCCGGTGACGACTCGAACTTGGTGCCCTCGCTTGACTAGGCCTTGGGCTAGTTCTGTCATCAAGGGGGCAATGCCGATCGGCTCTGGATAGTAGTTATAGGAATAAATTAGAATACGCATAATATATTTAGTTTGAAGCAAATAGTCCTGCCGCTCCTCTACTCGATCGTCCACCCGGTGAATTGCTGAGGAGGTGGTTGGGTGTCAGGGAGCATCGCAGGGGCGGCGCCCGGCCCTGCCGACGATCGCCAGAAGCCGCCCAGGCTCGGGCCCTGCCGGCGCCCTCAGATAAGGTTTTTACGCATTACCAGGCAGTTGGAGCGATCGTCGGTACGGATATAGTGCAGCTCGTCGGTGAGCTTGTACATAAACACCAGTCCCCTTTCTCCTTCTCTATCCAACGGATCGCGCTGCTCTTGCAGGATCGAGCGCAGCTTTGATTCCAGGTTGAAGGGTTGACCTCTGTCCCAAATCCTAATTTCTAAGTAGTCTGCAAACACTTTTACGTCAATGTCGATCGGCGTCTCGGGGGGCAAGTTCTGGTGAGCATGGCGGACAGCATTTGTAAACCCTTCATTAACAATCAGGCTGCACTGCCACCACAAGTCCTGTGGTATCAGCGGCAGAACAATATTCTCCAACCATTCCGAAACTTGTGTCAGAGCGTTCAGGTCTGTTGTAACCTGAAGGTCAAACTCGGCAATTGGTTGCTCGTCTTTCATTTTTCTTCTCCCTGGTCGCCCCCCACCACCGCTTTAGCCAGCGCAGGTTGGAGAGGAAAAGGAGGGCAAGGTCTTGGCAACATATTAGTTTAGTCAAGCTTGAATTGAAGAAGCCCGTTTTGCCTCAAGGTGAGCATTCCTTTCGCACCATTTACTCGATCGCGAAAATGAGAGACTTCCGATACTGTAACCCGCTTCGGTAGGACGTTTAAATCGGAAAATTTCCCGACTCAGCAGCTTGCGATGAGTTATTTCAGCTTCGACCGTGTTAGCAGTCGGTACTTTTCTCAACACACCTGAGTTCTTGTCGTCCTCGAAAACCCTGCTGGAGTCATTCGAGTACGACCTCGAACTCGCCAATTGCTAATTAATGCTCCGATCGCAGAGCTGGTAAATAGATGCACATTTTCTGTGTGAATTTTAACACTTAATACTAACGTAAGTATCGCGATCGATCGCCTACTTGACTAAGTATCAAGTTCGAGTTCCGGCTGTCGAGAAATCAACAGCAACTAAAATTTCAGCAATCGGTTGTTGACCGCTCTACATAGCGCCACTATTTTTGTTAAACAGCACAGTTATGGTTTTAACAATTAGTTTCAGGTCATACATCAGGCTCCAGTCTTGTTGGTATTTTAAATCTAAACGGATGACATCTTCAAAATCGCGGACTTTAGAGCGACCGTTGACTTGCCATTCGCCTGTCATTCCAGGTTTGACATCAAAACGCTGCCACTGAGGGACTTCGTAGCGCTCAACTTCGTCTGGAGTAGGCGGTCTAGTGCCGACTAGACTCATTTCGCCTTTGAGCACGTTCCAAAACTGTGGCAGTTCGTCGAGACTCGTTTTCCGCAAGATGCGTCCGACTTTGGTAATCCGCGGGTCGTTGTCATTTTTGAAAAATGCGCCAGAAGCTTGGTTTTTAATTTCGGCTTTCATGGCTTCGGCATTAGTACACATCGATCGAAATTTCCAAATCCGAAATCTTCTGCCCATCCAGCCGCAGCGGGTTTGTGCAAACAATATCGGGCCCGGATCGTTAATCGTGATGGCTGCCGCTATGGGTACAAACAAAATTCCTGTAATTATCAAACCGACGATCGCCCCAACGACATCTATCACCCGTTTCACCAACGACTGCACCGAGGGATGCGTCATCGGTAGCTGATTGTCGGAGGGGTGTGTCTCTATGGGAGTTGACGTTGCAGAAGGCTGCTCGATTGTCAGCACTTGATCTAGGCTGGTGAGAGCAAATACTGCCATCACCTGTGGCTTGAGGCTTCGGAGCACCAAGTCGCTGCCGCGCTGTTTGGAAAATTTCAGATTGCTGACTAAAGCACCGATCCCGCTACTGTCAATGAATGTCGTCTGACTGAAGTCTAGGACAATTTTGCTGGGAACGGTGTTTTCAGAGAAAAGTTGCTGGCAGGTTGTCTTGAAGTTTACGGCTTCAAGTACGCTCAAGCGCACGGGTATGTGAACCGAGGGAATCTCGTCCAAGTATGTAACCCGAAAATCTGTCTCTGGGGTTTGGCTGACCATGAAGTCCTAGTTTCAAATTTCAAGCTGATGTCTTTAGCCTATTGTGTCCTAGCCGCTCCACGTTTACCAAATATTGTTCCGATCTAAAGCCCAGCTTTATACAAACTTTACAAAAACCCTAAAAATGTGGCCGCCGAGCCTCGCCATATCACAGGTCAGGGTAGACTCAAGTCTACCGGTCATCAACCCGTCCAAGTTTTGGCGGAAAAATTTTGAACCCATCAGCTACCCAACTGTCCGGGCTGGAAGTATCTCATTTTTGCAAAAAGGATTTTTTTTAGTGCAGTCCCCGCTCGCGTGCTATGTATAGCACCAGAGCGGCGACTGCACAAAGGAATGAGAATTAAATAACTTACAATTTTTATTGTTGTTGTGGGATGGGCGTCCCGCCCGTCCTTTCTGGACAGGCGGGACGCCCATCCCACAAATATGTGTAAATTATTTAATTCGCGATCCTAAGAATGCCAAATTGAGATGCACCCCCGGGCTGGAAGTATCTGTCAAATCCGAATCAAGATTTTTGTGGATTCAGAGCGATTAATCTTGTCGTTAAGAATTTTCGAGCCTGTCTTGCAGGGGGAAAGTTACCGCAGCGAACAGCTAAAAGTTAACGGTTAACTGTGTAACAGGAATGTCAACAGTTAACCGTTAACTGGAAAACTCCGCACCAGAAGTCAGAGGAGTAGGTCAAGAATTGTAGACGTTTTCTGACTGGGAGGTTTCGCGGCTGATGGGTTGCACTTTGGCTTTGGCTTTGGCTGCGTTGCGTTTCAGGGCCTGGAGACGAGCTTCGTATTTAGCCCGTTGAGTTTTTTTGGAGGTTTGCTCGATTAAGGTTTTTAAGGCACTACCGAGGCTTTTATAAGCGTTTGGCAGAGTGTAGCCGAAGCGAGTGGCGAGGGTGAGAGCTTTTTCGTCAGCGTCTACTGCTTCTTTTAAACTTTTGTCTCCGTTGTTTTTTTGGTAAAGTCTCCAGCCGGAGACGCCGCACAAAGATAGGGCCAGTACCAGCAGCAAGCCGTCTTGCACCCAAAGTTCGCCGACGGCGCCGCCTAAACCGATCGCCAGAGCAGCCATTTCCCAACCGTCTCTGGGGATGGTGTCGTTTTGGATGCGGGCGACTTCATGCCAAAATAGGAGGTTTCGCTGATCCATTGCTAGCTGTTCCCAGCGGATCAGGTCTATCTGTATTTCTACCTGGTCTTTGCCTATTTCTTCGCTACGGATTAGGGTGGGATTAACTTCTATTGTTTTTTCTACTGTTACCCAACTTTGGAGTTCTGGGGGCAGTATATTTTTCAAGCGCCGGATCTCACTCATCTCGGCTCTTGCTGTAGAGGTTGCATAGGATGTCATAGCTCCGGCCTATTGATTTTCCAAAGGTTAATATGTGTCTATTTCTGGAGTATAGCAAACCTTGAATCCAAATATAGCCTCGTGGCGGGGGTCGATCGACCTTTTGGCAATTTTATTTGATTTTAGTCGTTGTGGGCGATCGATTTCTTCCGACTATTTCATCAACGGTTGAATTTCCTGCCGCAATTTCGACCAAGCCACCAAAACTTCCGGCTTAGAAGTAATCCCTTTTTGAACCAAAACAACTCCGTCCAATACTTCAGCAATTCCGTAAGAACCGTTCCGCAGAGCTTCGTCTGTAAAACGCACTGCCCCCCTAACTCTACCCCGATCCAGCGGAACTTTTAAATTATGCTGCTGCAACTGCCACAAATCTAACAGCGCATAATCGACATCGACTACCTTTCCCTCTTCATCTCGAAACTGCATCATTTCTAAACGGATGAGGTTTCTGCGACCCGAAAGGTGAGAAACTATGTAACCGCTTGTCGAAACGCTAGCAGCTTGCGGAATCAATTTTAGCACGGTTTGCAGGTCTGTGGCGTGTTCTAATTGCTCCGGCAAGGATTGATAAACCAAAGGATTAAAAGAATAAGGCGACAGAAAATACAAAGCCCCATAGGGATTGGAAGTCAAGGTAAATAATAGCGACAATCCAATACATCCAATCCAAAAACGGTGCAGCCTCGGTTTAAATCTTTCTGGATGTTCCGACCACCATAAAATTACAGCATAAACCAGTAAAGGAATCACGCTTAAGGTATAGCGAGTATTGATAGAAGTCGCTGATTTATTGTAAACTTGCACCAGCAGAACCAGCAAAGGAAAGCTTGACATAATCCAAGCTGGCAGCGAAACAACAGGTATAAATGCCAGCGGCAGCCACAAACCTAAAATAAACCTGATCCGCCTTTCTAAATCGTTAAAAAATACCTCAATTATAATTTGAGGTTGGGTAACGATCCCCCACAGCAGTTCCAGCGTAGACGGATTCTCTGTTTTGACGAATTTCCTAAAAAAATTAGCTAAGTAAAGCCGGGAATTGTCGTCAGAAAACATGGGCATCACAACATTGGTAATCAGCGAAACATAACTAAAACTCAACACGCACAGCGCTATTCCGGCTCGCAGATAGCGGCGGCTTACTATTAAATAAGCTCCGATTCCGAACAAACTAATTCCAGTTTCTTCGCGAATTCCTAACGTCAGCGCTGCAAAAATCCAAAACCACACCCACTTTTGCTTTTCTAAAGCTAACAGCAAACTAAATATAAATAGAGGAAGTTGGCAGTGTTCGTAAAAATTTCCCAGCGTCGGGCCTATTACACCATTTGCTCCGTAATAACTGGCTACTATCATTACCGACAGGGGAACAGATAGATAATGTCTTGCTAAAAGATACAAAACTATTCCGGCGGCGGCGATTAAAGCTACTTGCAAAACTATCAGGGTAACAGGGGATGGAAACAAGGCATAAATCGGCATCCAAATTAGAAAATTGATAACGAAGTGTTGCCCTAAATGGATGTAAGATGGAGATGACAGTTGTCTGTCTATCAGCGAGGCGCTGGAGGCGCCTGATGACAGGGAACTTTGAAAGAATCTGCCGTGTATGCTGTTCCAAAATACTTGGTTAAATAGGCCGTGATCGTAGGATGCTAAGAAGCTTTCGTAGCGAATTATGCTGAAAGTTAAAACTAATATAAAAAAAATCGCTGCTAGGATTGTAACTTGACGAAATCCTGTTTGATTGTTCCACGAGTCGAGAGGTTTGAATTTCATATTTTTTACTGCACCGATATTTTTTCTAAGGTTGATAGGACTTATCGACAAGTTGCCAGAAACCGGGTTTTTCGCCAAAATACTTGGCTCAAACCCTTAATAAGAGTTGAAAAACCCGGTTTCTTTAGTCGGAGCGATCAAGCCCTGGTTGACTGAAGTTGTGCTTAAATTCGGAAATAGAAATAAATTTGCCTTGGGTTTTAAGCTTGGTAAGGTATTTTTCTAGTTTGTCAACCATTTTGCTGCCTGAGTCTTTTTTGACGTAACCGGGTAATTTAAACTGGGAAATATCTGTGAATTCCCAGGGGTGAAAGTAGATGTTCAGATACGAGTCTGTTTCTAGCGTTAGCTTGGTTGCCAATTGTATCATTGACAGAGGAAAGTTTTTAAAGCTCAACCAAAATAACGGAAATCGGATCATAGGAGTGACTGAAATGGGAAGGTTGAGCAGTTTATTCGTATAATATGCAGTTCTGGATTTAGATAGATTATTGTATCTGCCTGGGATGTAAGTAGGATTCATTGAGGAGTTGTATTCGTAGCCTGCTTTTTCTATTTCTATGTCATCAACTGGCTGAAGTCTTGCCATCCTGAATCCAGTGACTTGAGTATTCGTTATTTCTTCTAAGGTTTGCTTTGATTTTTGTAAATCTTCGAGGCTAAATTGAGAGTGGTAAAAGCCGTGGGAGGCGATTTCGTGGTGTTTTGATAGTTCTCTGATTGTATCTCGGTTGTTGAGTGCAAAGTTGGCTGTCACAAAAAATGTGGCTGTAATCTCTAATCTGTCGAGAAGTGATATAATATTTGACAATCCTCGGCTAGATATTTCAAATTTGATTTCCTCTTCCAGGTGTTGACCGTATTCTTCAGGGATGTCAAATTCTTCTAGATCAAAACTCAACAATATTGATTTATTCATAGTAGCCTGCGCGGTCGTTGTATCTAATTTTAAACAAGCTGATCAGCATTTTTAGGGAATCTTTAAGTATGTTGACTTGAGAAAGTTTGTAGAGATGTTCTTGTGAAACTCGGGCGGGTATCTCACCAGTTGTATATCCTTTTTTGTGAGCTAAAAACAGCAGTTCTGCATCAAAGGAAAACCCGGTAATTGTTTGTCTTTTAAATATTTCTTGGGCTGGTATTTTCTTGAAGCCTTTGAGTCCGGCTTGCATATCTCTATATGGTAGATTCAGGATGGCTCGGGAAATTAAGTTAAATATTTTGCCAGCTATTTTTCTGAGTAAGGTAAGATTTCGGAAGTTGTCTCGATCGAGATTTCGGCAACCAATTACGACATCAAATTTTTCTAATTTTTCTACTAAGGGTTCGAGATGTTCGAGGGAGTATGCTAAGTCGCCATCCATGAAGCAAATGCAGTCGGCGTCTGCATCTTCGCATCCTTTTTTGACGGCATACCCTTTACCTTGACGGTTGCTGTAAGAAATTAGTTTGATGTGACGTGTGGGAAAAGCTTTGAGTTTGTTTTCTATAATTTGCAGTGTATTGTCGGTCGAGCCGTCATTAACAATGATAAAATTGTAAGCATAATTTTTTTGAGTAAATTCTAAAATTCTGTTAAAGGTTTGCTCTATGCAATTTGCTTCGTTGTAAACAGGCAGAATTACTGCGATTTTCATCATTGTTGTTCGATCGCGCTTTCGCAGAAGTATGCTACCACCTCGGGCAAGAAATCACAAGTACAGGACATCAGGTGTCAAAAAGTTAGCCAACAATAAATCTTGTCAAGTTTGAAGGGGGCTGCGGAAAAAGTACGATCGCCATAAATTGTATCATGGTAGGCTTGACCTAGCTCATCTTTAGGGGCGACACGGGCGATCGACAATCTAGACACTCCCAACATCTGAACTCGAAAAACCGTCATACTACCGCCTGAACTATATACCTTATGAGGTTGTAATTGTCAATGATAAATTATTTAGTTAACAAATGGCCCGAGTATTTTCAACCCGGTATGACGCCCCGAAAAAAACGTATTATTAGATTTTTACTAGCATTCCTCCTAACTTTCATCACCTATCAAGCAATCCTAGAAATCATCACAGTAGAAATTCCGATTTTCGGCTTTCACGATATAGTAGACCTGCGGAATCCCCAGGAAATACCGCCGCAGCGGCGAGACTTTCCCGGCGACTACAGCCAGCAAAACTTGGAACCCTTTTTAGATGACTTAGTTAGGCAGAACTATTGGTTTTTGTCAACCCAAGAGCTTTACGAGTATTTCATCGCCAATCCCAAAAAGCCGGTGCCGAGTGAATATCGCGATCGCAAAAAAGTTATGATTACCTTTGACGATGGCAACAAAAGCATTTATACGCACTTACTCCCGATTTTACAAAGACTCGAAAATAAATACAGCAGAAAAACTAAAGTAGTTGTATTTGTCAACTCCGGCTTTTTAGGTCGTCAAGACTCACTCATAAAAAAAGTAACTTGTCAGGACTTAAGAGACGGAATGCAAAAAGGATTTTATGACATTCAATCCCACGGACTGAACCACGAAAATCTTACAAAAATTTCTATGACAGCATTAGACAGAGAACTATCTCAAGACCAAATTAGACTCAGAAAATGCACCAAAGACTTAGATCCAAATCAAATAGTTGCGTCTCACATAGCCTACCCCTTTGGCGCAGTCAACAAAGAAGTTGACAAATATCTCGTCAAATACTTCTCATCAGGATACTTGTACGACAGTCTCAAATTAAAATTGCGGTTTTTTCCACCCAATAAATACCGGATTTCGAGATTAACAGTCAACAAAAAACACTCCGCAGAAAGACTCAGCAGCCTAGCTTCAGGAAGCTGGCTACACAAACTAATTGGCAAAAAATAAGCTATACAGCTTTTACAGTTATTCAATGAAGAATTGGTGAGTGCATTGGAACACGCAACATCGGAATCACAAAATAGCATCGAAAACCAAAAACCCTTAGCAATTGCTGCCGTTTCCCAACGCGCCGACGCACTGGATGCGCTGCGCGGACTAGCAGTATTAGCAATGGTTTTATCAGGTACAATAGCCCGCAAAACCTTACCAGCGTGGATGTATCACGCCCAATTACCACCACCAGACCATATTTTCAATAACAAACTGCCAGGATTAACCTGGGTTGACTTAGTTTTCCCCTTCTTTTTGTTTGCAATGGGCGCCGCGATACCGCTAGCTTTGTCGCGCCGCATCGCCAAGGGAGGGGATTTTAAAAAAGTAATATTCTCTATTTTGCAAAGAGGCTTTTTGTTAGCATCATTTGCGATATTTCTCCAACACATTCGCCCGACTACAATTAATCCAGACGAACCCAGCCCACAAAAGTGGTGGCTGGCTTTGTGCGGTTTTTTTCTATTATTTTTAATGTACGTTCGCTGGCCACAAAAATGGTCAACTTGGCTGTGGCGAGGGATGACAGTTGCTGGTTGGAGTGCCGGGATTAGCTTCATCTCTCATATCAAATATCCCGATGGTAGGGGAATTTCTTTTGAACGCAACGATATTATCTTGATGGTACTGGCAAATGTGGCGGTTTTTGGTTCTCTAATTTGGCTGTTTACTCGTTCAAATGTGTGGTTGCGAGTCGGATTTTTGGGCTTGCTGTTGGCAGCGCGGATGTCTTCTCATACTGACGGTTGGATTCAGTCTATTTGGCTGTACTCTCCTGCACCTTGGCTGTTTCAATTTGATTATTTAAAGTATTTATTTGTAGTGATTCCTGGTACGATTGTTGGAGATTTACTTGCAAGGTGGATAGAGTATCGTTCGCCGGAAGAGGCGAGTTATGCTAGCTGGAAGAGTTGGCGCTATTTTAGCATTATGATTTTGATGTTTGCTGTCAATTTAGTTTTGTTAGTTGGACTGCAAGCTAGATTGGTGTGGCAGGCTTCATTAGTGACGGTGGTATTGTGTTTGTGCGGTTTGCTTTTGTTGAGAAAGCCTCGGAATGTCACGGAAAATGTATTAAACCGCCTTTACAAATGGGGTTGTTATTGGCTGGTTCTGGGTTTGCTATTTGAGCCTTATGAAGGCGGAATTAAGAAAGATTCGGCGACGATGAGTTACTTTTTTGTAACGACTGGAATGGCGATTTTTCTGTTAATTGGGTTGACGATAATTATCGATGTGTTTCAGAAGAGATGCTTTTTGCAGTTGTTTATTGATAACGGGGTGAATCCGATGATTGGGTATGCGGGATTTGCCAATATTATCTGGCCGATTCTGGTGTTAAATGAATGGGAACCGATGATTATTGAGATGACTTCCACTGATCCGTTTATGGGGTTTTTGAGGGGTTTGGGATATACGGCGATTTTAGCGTTAATTGTGGTGGTGTTTACGAGGTTGAAACTATTTTTGAGGACGTGAGTTAATTAAAGGGCGAGTTTATCTTCAGCTATTGTAGCGGAATGATTTAACCGCAGAGAACACAGAGGACGCAGAGGGAGAGAATGGATCGTGACTTACGCACGGGGTTCATAAACCTGGTTTTTGGTCTCCCATGCGTAACTTCTAGGAAAGTGACTTTAAAATGCCACTTTCTAATTGATAAATCGCTGCCATAATTCCAGTTTCAGGATTGGTTAACAGGGATTTTTTGACATCTTTCAAGTAACTTACAAGGTGTTCGCGCAAAATTGGTCTTTCTATTGTGACTGTATGATTGTAATCCCACAAATCCCACATGATAATCCCGACACCGACAATCGGGTCGATTAAACCTACTCCTAGCTGACTTGCAACTGTACCGCCTGTTTTTGTTGCTATTTTGGCGGCGGCTTTGCTGGCAACTTTTGCTGTAACTTTGCTGCCGACTTTGGTTGCTACTCCCAATATTAATGGTTTAGCAATTAAGTAACCGCTGCCGCCAACTAATACTTTTAATGATAAATTTGAGACGTTTCCTTTGTCGCTAATTGTGGTGGCAATGTCGTTCAGATATTTGTCCCACTGTACTTGTGGGATGTTATAGTTGTTTTGAACTACTTTGACATTTTTGCTGACTTCGGCTATGTACAAGTTAGCAGTATCTTGAGTGATTAATTGAAATTTCAATTGAGCATTTTTGGGAACCAGCACGCGGTTAGCAAATTCTCTTTGGAAGTCTTCTGTTAATTTTTCGGAAACAGCGCGAGATGCTGCTGTCATGTCAAATCGGTTGAGTACGGCGGATTTGACGAAGTTGAAAGGTACTGTAAACTCCATCTTTTTTTGGTTGAAGTAATCGAAGTACCAATCGAGGAAGCTGTTGTCTACTCGTGCTATTACTTCGGTTTCCCATTTGTCCAATTCTTTTGATGCGAAAGCCTCGGCTGTTGTATTGGCTTTTTGGATGGCGTTTTTAATGTCTTGGTTGACTTTGCTGAAGTCGTGGGGCGGTGAGACTACAACGGTTGTGGTTGCCGTATTTGTTAGCGACTGGGAGATGAGAAAGTTGCCTAGTAGGGGAATGATGACTACTATAATTACAACTGTCCAAATCATCGGCGTCACGGTTTTGATAAACTGGGTGATGACTTTGAGACGTTCTGTTTTCTCTGAATAGCTGATTTTTTCGCTGTCTCGACTCATGGCGGTTCGTCAATTGATGAGATTTTGGGGCTAGTTTTGATTATAGGCGGCGTTTTGGGCGATCGTGTTGCGGGCGCGTGGGCTCGGATTCTGGAGGGGTTGGGGGGAAAGTGCACCCTTTCAGCCCTGACTGTATAATAGTCATAGCCTTAGCTATAGCTCAGGTACTGACTTCCCCAAAAGTATAAAAAAACATGGTTCACAAAATAGCTCTATTTAATCACAAGGGTGGCGTTAGCAAAACAACCACTACATTTAATTTAGGATGGATGTTAGCCACCAAGGGAAAAAAAGTAATCATAGTGGATGCCGATCCGCAATGTAACCTGACAGGAATGGTTTTGGGATTTTCAACCAAGGAAGAACTAGAGGGATTATATGAAAAAAACCAGAATATTAAATCAGGATTAGCACCTGCATTTGAATCAAGACCTAAGCTAATTGAAGCTGTAGATTGTTTGCCAGTAGAAGGGTGCGATGGTTTGTTTTTGTTACCAGGTCATGTTGGACTTGCTGAATATGAGGTAACATTAGGCATTGCACAAGAGCTAAGCGGTTCAATTCAAACACTGCAAAACTTACCGGGTTCAATTTCATATCTTTTGCAAAAAACAGCAGATAAATTTGAGGCTGATTATATTTTGATTGATATGAGTCCAAGTTTAAGCTCAATCAATCAGAACTTACTGATGACCAGTGATTTTTTTATACTTCCCACAAGTCCAGACTTCTTTTCAGTAATGGCGATCGATTCTTTGGCAAAAATCTTGCCAAAATGGTATGCTTGGGCTCAGAAAGCTTCAGAAATGATGATTTTGAAAGATGCCGCCTATCCATTTCCCAAAGTTACACCGCGCTTGCTTGGGACTGTAGTTCAAAACTATCGAATAATACGTCAAGAACCCGCTGCTGCTTTTCAGAAGTGGATAGATGGAATTGAAGAAGCTGTTTCTACTAGATTAGTACCATCTTTGCAAGAAAATCATATGCTACTAAGTAATCAGATGTACAATTCTCAAGCAATTGGCCGTGATTTATGCCTTGCAAAAATTTCTGATTTTAACAGCCTTATTGCTAAGTCTCAAGAGCATCAAACACCAGTTTTTGCTCTCACGCCAGAGCAAATAGGGCGGCCTGGTATAGTTTTGGAAAAGACTTTAGGAGCGCAAGAAGAGTTCAAAAAAGTTTTTTCAACACTGACGGACAGAGTTATTGGGTTAACGTGCCATGCAGTCAGCAATTGATCTATTTCGCATCAGTATTGCTCGCGTTCGGGATCTGATTGCTGTGCATAATTCTCTAAAAGCTCAAACTAGCAATGTTCTGGATCTTTCAGATATGCTGAGAGCTGCACTTGTTCTAGCGGTGAGCGCTTTGGACTACTATATCCATGAAGTTGTCAGGATAGGTATGTTAGAGATTCATCGCGGGCAACGTCTTGAACCGCCAGCATTTTCGGGGTTTCAAATTTCACTGGGTAACGCTCGTACAGGTATAAACGCAGGACAAAATATTGATTCCTGGTTAGAAGATGAAATTCGCCAACGCCACAGCTACAAAAGTTTTCAGCAGCCAAATGCTATAGCTGATGCTGTCCGGCTGATTTGCGATAAAAAGTTGTGGGAAGAAGTCTCTATTAACATGGGTAGCCCTGCTAAAGATATAAAACAAAAACTAATTCTAATTGTCGATCGCCGAAATAAGATAGCACATGAAGCAGATATAGATCCTACTTTATCGTTAGGGAATCGCTGGCCTATTGATGAACTATTAGTTAATGAAGCGGTTAATTTTCTTGAGCAAGTCGTTGAGAGCATACACAAGATATTTTAACCCGCGACTATCGATAATTCCTCGGCAGTTCATAAAAAAAGAGTTAACTTTTAGCCTGCTTTACTTAATACAACCAGAATGTACCGATCAAGACTAACTCCTTCCCTTTCCGCTTTTTCTGCTAAACTTAAATGTAGAGATTTAGGAATTTGTAAAGATAGACTTCCGCTATACTCAACCTCCGTTGTAGGTAAAGGAATCTCATGCCCGCACTCATAAGCAGTCTCTATCCACAATTCTCTAGCTTCCTCAATATTCTCCATTGCTTCTGACAAAGTTTCTCCTACAGACATACAACCTGGAAGGTCTTTGATAAGGACTGTATAACCTCCTTCTGGATCTGGGTAAAGACTTATAGCATATCTCAGGCTCAAGTAATATTCTAAAGATTTATTCTTCAATTCTATCTTCTGATTCATTGCTCCAATCCTCCAGTTTCAATAGCGCAACAATTTGCTTTACGTATACTCCTTTTACCTTTTTACCACCTTTTTTAGGAACTGTAATATTTAATCCATCAGCATTGACAAAAGTATGATGACTTCCTTTCGATCGCTTTTCTTCAAAGCCAAAAGCAGTTAGGATATAGCACACATCGTCAAACCGCACTTCTGGTGGATTTGCTAAAAATTGTTCTACCAGTTTTCCTAACTTGCCCATAAATTTTTATGGATGCTTACACTATTCTAATAAATAAGGGCGGGCATTGCCCACCCTCGCGCTGAATCAGGTGTTATTTAGAAACTAAACCTTAGCTTCATTCTTCACCAAATCACCCCAACCCAAATCCTTCAGCGAATTATTCCGGCGCAGCGGACGAGTCACCAACTCCAGAATATCCCGCGCATTACCAAAGCCGTGAATCTGAGCAAAAGTAAACTCAACTGACCATTTAGTATTGATTCCCCGCGCTTCCAAAGGATTAGCGTGAGCCATACCGGTAATCACCAAGTCTATATTCTGCGCGTAAATCCGCTGTAGCTGATTGTAATTGTCCGGTTTCTCGACAATCCGAGGAGTCGGAACTCCCATCTCGTGACAGGTTTTTTCTAACAGCGCCAATTCGGCGGCTTGATAGCGCTTGTCCATGTAAGGAATGCCGATTTCTGGGCAAGTCATGCCGCAGCGAATCAAGAAACGTGCTAAAGAAATCTCTAGCAAGTTGTCGCCCATGAAGAAGACTGATTTGCCGCGAATGATTTGCAGATAATCTTCTAAGCCCGCCCAGATTTGTGCTTCCCGTTCGTCTAAACCTTTTGGTTCTATGTTGAGTACGGAGCAAATTTTTTCAATCCAAGCGCGAGTTCCGTCTGGCCCGATCGGGAATGGAGCACCAATTAGCTTACACTTACGACGGCGCATCAACGTCGAAGCGGTACGGGACAAGAACGGATTCATGCCAGATACATAATAACCTTCTTCCAGAACTGGCAATTCAGTGTAGCGTTTGGAAGGAAGCCAACCAGAAACTTTGATGCCTTGCTTCTTCAATTCTAAGGTTAGCTGAGTCACAACCGGATCGGGCAAAGAACCGAAAAGTACCAGCGGTGTGTGCTTGACATATTCCGATTCATCTGCTGCAACTTCCTCTTTTTTCTTGCCGAAATTCAGCAGTTGAGAGATGGCGTTGCGTTCTACTTTCTGAGATTCCATCACTGGCGCTTTCTCAGGGCATTTAGCAGCCATCGCTGCTAAAACTGTATCTTCACCTTGAGTAAAGGCGTAATCCAAGCCGTTAGCGCGGGCTGTGACGATGGGAATGCCAATTTCGGCTTCCAGCTTCGGCGCCAAGCCTTCTAAGTCCATTTTGATGATTTCGGTGGTGCAAGTGCCGATCCAGACAATTACGCTGGGGTTACGATCGCGCTTAATTTGCAAGCACAGCCGCTTCAACTCATCAAAATCGTTTAATTGAGCGGAAATGTCGCCTTCTTCCAACTCAGCCATCGCATAGCGCGGTTCGGCAAAAATCATCACGCCCATGGCGTTTTGCAAGAAATAGCCGCAAGTCTTGGTACCGATGACTAGGAAAAAGCTATCTTCAATTTTTTGATAAAGCCAAGCTACGCAGCTAATCGGACAAAATGTGTGATAATTACCAGTTTCGCATTCAAAGTTTAAAGCTTCTGGCTCAGTAGTCGTAATTGCAGTCATATTTCAAATGTTCTCCATTTAAATTGTTTTTCGTCTTGAACTTTCCCAGGCTAGGCTAGCGAGGAAATAGCTGTATTTGGCGATCGCGCGATCGCAGAACAATAATAGAAATACCTGGTTTTGGCGTAATTCCTGTGAAAAATAGATGCAGCAAACTGAATATTTTCGCAGCAGCAGCATCTAAAATTCCAGCTCAAAAATTCTGCGCGAGGGCTTGTAATCCCTCACAGCAGGGATTTAGTGTTTTTCAACTCGCTAAGCTAAAAACCATTTTGGTGGTTGTGAGTTTGAGTCAATTAAAATTTAACAATTAAAATTTAACAACTCGCAACTCACAACTCACAAATAGGCGGGAAAACTCCCGACTAGGATAGACTTTGGCGATCGCAACAACCTTACTTAAAATCCGACAAAAAGCCCGAAATCTCTTCATCCTCATCATCAGAATCCAAATCACCGAGACCTAGAGCATCTAAATCATCTTCATCAGGATCTCCGGTAGTTGCTTCCCCCAAATCGTCTAGTCCGAGTTCGTCGAGGTCATCGTCATCAGATACAGAGAAATCGTCAAGACCATCTTCGTCCAAGTCGCCCAGATCCATATCTAGGTCATCTGAGGTCGTAGCCCCAAACGGATCGGGTATTGCTTCGGCGACAAACTCTGCATCTTCTTCCCCAAACGGATCGGATATCCCCGCTTCGAGATCCCCAGAGGTCAAAGTCCCAAATTCTGAGGCTTCATCTTCCTCGTCATCGAGGTCGAGACCGCCCAAAGCCGAGCCTTCATCTTCCTCATCGTCGAGGTCGAGACCGCCCAAAGCTGAGGCTTCATCTTCCTCATCATCGAGGTCGAGACCGCCCAAAGCTGAGGCTTCATCTTCCTCATCGTCGAGGTCGAGACCGCCCAAAGCTGAGGCTTCATCTTCCTCGTCATCGCCCATATCGAAGTCTGATATGGCGTCTTCCTCATCCTCGCCCATATCGAAGCCAGATATGCCGTCTTCCTCATCCTCGCTCATATCAAAGTCTGATATGCCGTCTTCCTCATCGTCCCCGAGAGCGAGACCGTCCAAAGCCGAGGCTTCTTCTTCCTCATCCTCGTCCATGTCGAAGTCGGAGACAGATTCTTCCTCATCCTCGTCCATGTCGAAGTCGGAGATAGATTCTGCCTCGTCCTCGTCCATGTCGAAGTCGGAGATAGATTCTGCTTCGTCCTCGTCCATGTCGAAGTCAGAGACTGCTTCTTCCTCATCCGGTCTCAGTGCGTTAACAGCAGCAGCCAGACCAGCGACTCCGGCGACTCCGGCGACTACTCCGGCTGCTGTTAACGCCGCACCGCCTAATTTATTAGATTTGGCATCAGCAGTTGGAGCGGCTGCGGGTGCAGCAGTTGCAGTTGGAGCGGCTGCGGGTGCAGCAGTTGCAGTTGGAGCGGCTGCGGGTGCAGCAGTTGCAGTTGGAGTGGCTGCGGGTGCAGCAGTTGCAGTTGGAGCGGCTGCGGGTGCAGCAGTTGCAGTTGGAGGTTGACCGGCTACCTGTGGCACGGTACTTGAAGGCATACCCAGTGCTAGATCCGGGTCAAAATTTAGACCCAAGACTTCGATCAGGCTGTCTGCATCCGGCTTGAGTTTTGAGAAGGGCAGCATTAATTGCTGGAGTTCCGGCTCCAGGGCAGCCGCAATTCCCAGGATGAGGTAAGAAACAGGCCTTTTCCCGCCGTCGGGTGTGGCGACCGTGTTGTCAGCCGTCATGTGCAGGAGCAGCCAAGTCCGATTTGCCTGGTAGTAGTCCAACCACTTCTGTTTGAGAGCAACTGAAAAAGTATCAAAAAAAGCCATAACCTCTTTATCCTCATCCTGATCGCTAGACCTATTAAACCATCATCAGGTCTAGCTCATCTTCCTCCTTCTTGACCACTGGTTGCACAGGATTTAGATAAAAATCTGACAACAAGGAGAATAATTCGCGATCGGGCGTGTCGTTGGGCACTACTCCTTCGGGCATTGCCAAAATTTGGTCGGCGATGTTGAGGTAGTAATCGCAGACGTAGTTGAGGGAGGGATCGCTCTCGGCCATCTCAAACAAAGTCTTGCCTTTGACGCGAGAAACGCGGATGTCTTCAATTAGCGGCAGGACTTCGAGCACTGGCATGGGTACAGTGTCGATGTACTTGTCGATCAAATCGCGCTTGGAGGTGCGGTTGCCAATTAGACCGGCGAGGCGCAACGGGTGAGTGCGGGCTTTTTCGCGAACTGAGGCGGCGATGCGGTTGGCTGCAAATAATGCGTCGAATCCGTTGTCGGTCACAATCATGCAGTAGTCGGCGTAGTTCAATGGGGCAGCAAAACCGCCGCACACTACGTCGCCGAGTACGTCGAACAGGATGATGTCGTATTCCTCAAAGGCGTTGAGTTCTTTGAGCAGTTTAACGGTCTCTCCGACTACGTAGCCGCCGCAACCAGCTCCTGCGGGCGGGCCGCCTGCTTCTACGCAGTCAACGCCGCCGTAGCCTTTGTAGATGACATCTTCGGGCCAAACGTCTTCGTAGTGATAGTCCTTTTCCTGAAGGGTGTCAATAATTGTGGGGATCAAGAAGCCCGTGAGGGTAAATGTGCTGTCGTGCTTTGGATCGCAACCGATTTGCAAAACTTTCTTGCCGCGTTTGGCTAGGGCAACGGAGATGTTGCAGCTTGTTGTCGATTTGCCAATTCCACCTTTTCCGTAAACTGCGAGTTTCACTCTTTTTTTCTCCTATAGGTTTCTATCAAAACGATCGGGCTGGGGTTTGACGCTTTGATGTTGCGATCGCTACGCCTCTAATCGCCAATTAATTGGACAAACGTGGACTCAGCATACAAAAGAAAACCTTGGCACCTCAAAAGTGGTCATTCTTTTTGGCA
>NZ_JAEQCF010000192.1:0-1611 GCF_020738625.1 Microcoleus sp. PH2017_09_SFU_O_A | reverse complement strand
GTAAGGAACCCCACGCTTAAAAGCGGGGGCTTTTGGAAAGTCCGGCTCGTTTCGAGCGGTTCGAGAAGAAAGCCCGAACCTTACCAGAGACAGGATTAGACCTACGTTTTTAGAGTCATGATACCGGAAAATCCGTCGCTAGTTTTCCGCTCTATCGCTAAAAGTTAAACAGGCTTAACGGGGTTAAACCAGTGCTTTTGGCATAACAAGCTCATAAAACATTCAAGGGAGCGAACTTTACCCAGCAATGGAGGACTTTATGTCTAATTTTGTTTTTGTACTTGATAGTCACAAGCAACCGCTCAATCCAATCCGCCCAGGAATGGCTCGTAAATTGCTAACCACTGGCAAAGCTGCTGTTTTCAAAAGATATCCATTCACGATAATACTCAAGGTAGAGATAACAGCACCCCAGGAACCAATCACTCTTAAATTAGACCCTGGCTCCAAAACCACGGGAATTGCATTAGTCCAAGGAAAAAATGTAATCTTTGGTGCAGAACTAACTCACCGAGGTCAATCAATTAAAGCCAGTTTGGAGTCTCGCCGTTCACTGCGTAGAGGCAGGAGAAGTCGCCATACTCGTTATCGAAAAGCAAGATTTCTAAATAGAACTCGTTCTAAAGGATGGCTGGCTCCAAGCCTACAACATCGTGTTGAAACAACCCTGACATGGGTAACTAGATTAATGAAGGTCGCCCCCATTAGTTTCATTGTTCAAGAACTTGTGCGATTCGACTTACAACAACTAGAAAATCCAGAGATTAGTGGATTAGAATACCAGCAAGGCATTTTATGTGGTTACGAAATCCGCGAATATTTGCTGAATAAATGGGACAGAAAATGCGCGTATTGTGGAGTTGCTGATACACCATTACAAATCGAGCATATTCATCCCAAAGCAAAAGGCGGTTCTGATCGTATTTCTAATCTTTGCCTTGCTTGCGAGAATTGTAATACTCGGAAGGGAACTCAAGACATTGAGCAATTCCTCTCCAAGAAGCCAGATGTTTTGAAGAAGATTCTATCTCAAGCAAAACGTCCTTTAAAAGACGCAACAGTAGTTAATTCAACTCGCTGGGCGTTATTTAACCGACTCCGCATGACTGGCTTACCAGTTTCTACTGGCAGTGGTGGCTTGACAAAATTCAATCGCACTCGTTTGCAGCTACCTAAATCCCACTGGTTAGATGCTGCTTGTGTAGGCAAAGTCGAAGAATTGAAAGTGCTAACTTTTCAACCGCTGCTAATCAAGGCAACAGGACACGGTACGCGACAGATGTGCGGCACAAATAAGTTTGGCTTCCCAATTCGTCACAAGTCGAGAAAGCAAATTCATTTCGGTTTTCAAACTGGCGATATTATCAACGCGACAGTCACCGCAGGCAAAAAAGTCGGATCTTATGTAGGACGAATCCTTTGCCGTGCATCCGGTTCGTTCGATATCGCCACAATGAAGGGAAGAGTAGCAGGAATTAGTCACAAATATTGCCAATCTATTCACAAAAAAGATGGCTATTCCTATGGAGTTTAATTCAAGGCGACTGAAGTCGCAGCCGCTTTCCTCCCCATGTCTAAAGCCAGGGGCTTCTCGCTCGTTTTTTGGTGAAA
>NZ_JAEQCF010000150.1:0-6394 GCF_020738625.1 Microcoleus sp. PH2017_09_SFU_O_A | reverse complement strand
TCAGAACTTTGTCAGTATTCCTCACGCTCGATTTATTGAGATGCTCAAGTACAAAGCTTGCTTAGCAGGAATTAAAGTGGTAATTACTGAAGAAAGCTACACCAGCAAATGTTCTTTCCTCGATTTCGAGCCGATGAGCAAGCAACAAAGCTATAAAGGAAGAAGAATAAAGCGAGGATTATTCAGAGCGAGTGATGGGCAATTAATCAACGCCGATCTGAATGGTAGTCTCAACATAATTAGAAAAGCATTCGGGAATGAGGCATTCGCTTCGGACTCGATACAGGACTTAGTAGTAAGTCCAGTAAGGGTAACGCCTTACCAACAAGCAGTTTAGGCAGATGACTATATTTGTCTATTCAAGTTGGAACTATTAATCTCTACCTTTTGGCAGTTTTAGGAAACAAAAATGTTATGTTTTAGTGAAATACAATTCATTAAGAGTGCAGATCGTATGGCTGGGAGCGAAAATCAGGGAAAGTTGCTAATTATTGGCGGCGCCGAAGACAAAGACGGGGATTGCAAAATTCTGCGGGAATTCTTGCGGTGTGCTGGAGGCACTAAAGCCCGCATTGTAGTGATGACGGCTGCTACCAGCCTCCCAGGAGAAGTCGGAGATAATTACATCAGAGTGTTTGAGCGCCTCGGGGCTGAAGATGTGCGAGTTGTTGACACCCAGAAAGCCGAAGATGCTGACAATCCAGATTATTTAGAAGCGATCGAACAAGCGACTGGCATATTCTTTACCGGCGGGGAGCAAGCGCGGATTATTAGCTGCTTGAAAGATACCAAACTCGACGCAGCTATGCACAAACGCTACTCCGAAGGGGCGATTATTGGTGGCACCAGTGCCGGCGCGGCGATGATGCCAGACATGATGATTATTGAAGGAGACTCCGAGACAAATCCTCGCGTTGATGTGGTAGCAATGGGCCCGGGAATGGGTTTCCTGCCAGGAATTGTCATCGACCAGCATTTCGCCCAGCGAGGCCGTCTGGGACGCTTAGTTGCTGCACTCTTGTTGCAACCAGCAGTCTTGGGATTTGGGATTGACGAAAATACAGCTATTTTAGTCAGCGGTGACGTGGTTGAAGTCATTGGCGAAGGGGCTGTAACTGTCATCGACGAGTCGGAAAAACTCCACGACAATATGGATGGACTGTTGAAGGATGAGGCTTTGGCGATTTGCGGGGCCAAGTTGCACATCCTCCCCCACGGATACCGGTTTAATTTGAAAACTCGCCAGCCGATGCTCGATAGGGTAGCAACGGTAGCATAGTCAGAAAGGGCGATCGGGCAACTTACCTGCAACTGTCCAAAAATCTCAAAATTATCTAGGGTGCGATCGATCGCACCTTAGTGCTTGAACGAAGTATAGCGGATCGAGCTCTCCTATGAGGTACGTTGTTGGGCTTGGGCCCTCTTAGTTTAGTGGTTATAGAAGCTGCATGAGAGCGGACTGAAGTCCGCACTACAAACCTTTTTGTTCGTAGTGCGGACTTCAGTCCGCAGCTTTTTACGGACTGAAGTCCGCACTACGAACATTTTTGTGATGGTAATCCACCGGACACGATCTCAGGGTTAAAAAAACCTGATACTTCGTCCAAGACACTAATAAAAAGAAGAGGATTTTACCTCTTCTTTTATTGCTGCCGTTTCTGCTTTTTTAAGCACTTTTTTGTTCGTCAAAAAACGACTGCTGCCCATCTTCAGTCGATACTAAATTCCACCCTTGAGTTATCAGCCTCTGAAAAGTTGCCCATCCCTTAGAACCCCCTGGCTCCATGTAGTCCGAAACCGCGAACTGCGGAAAAGCTGTATAAGGCCGCCACGCTTGACGAGCTTCGGTACGCAGGTGCAATATCTTTTCTCCATTGCCTCCCAATCTGGGCAACCAACACATTTGTTTTAGCATTTTTAACACTCCAGAGTTTTTACAGTAACGGTAATTCGTCAACATCCCAAATTAAACTTTTAGAGCCATCTTAGCCGCTGCTCGGAAGATCTAACAGGTAACAGGGACGGATGAAATTTTCACCGATTACCAATTACTGAGGTAGCAGCAGTCGTTTAAGCTGATTTTGGTTCTGCACAGTTTCCCAGTCTTTGACTAAAAAACAAGTGCTACCAAGGTATAAGCAAAAATAATCATTGCTCTGATCCGCTCAAACTTGACTTAAAGGCGATCGCCCGAGAATCCAGTTGAATAAAGTATTTATCTTTCTGGTTTCCCTTACTTGATAACTACAAGCTCATCCTCGCTGTTTCCGCCTAAAATGACATCTTTCTACGGTATTAGCTCTGTCAGCTAAAAAATGTTCCTTTAGTTACAAATATTAATATCTGAAGGCGATTTATCTAGTTATCAAAAGTTAAATTAATTTTCATAAACAGCGATCGATAAGTTTTAGTTACTTTAGCTACAATTTTGATTTCATTCAGGGGTTCGGAGAGATAAAGGTACGTAGTTGGGCTTGGGCCCTCTTGAGACGTATAGATAAAGAGGGCCCAAGCCCAACTACGTACCTAATTTTTATGATGACAATAAAACCACCCTGTAGGGTGCGCGCGGAACTCGTGACAACATTCGAGTTACGATTTAACTCTTAAGAACGATGGCGACAGATTGGCAAAATTGTAAAAATGAATACTAATCACAGTTATAAGTTCTGCGTAAAAGGTATTCATGGCCGCTGCAATTGAATTCAAACTCTTCGCTCCCAACAACAAAGCAGCTACAGTGCTCGGCTCTTTTTCTAAATGGGAAGAAATTCCCTTAGAAAAAGATGATAGAGGTTATTTCCACACTAAAATTCAGCTCGCAGGCGGTATTTATCAATATAAGTTCCGAGTGCAGTCGCAGAGTCCTTGTTTTGAAACCGACGAATGGGTAAAAGTTAATGACCCCTACGCTACTGAGATTGACAGCACTGCTCATATTTTAAACGCGCTAAATTGGCAGCAGTTTTGCTAGTCACAGCAGTAGGAATACCGATGCTGTGGATGGGCGAAGAGTTCGGACAATCCACTCGCCAAACCCCCAACCAGCCGAATAAATTGCAATGGTCTTTGTTGAACAATCAGCAGAATCATGATTTGTTGGAATACTACAAACACCTGATTCGATTGCGGACAAATGTTCCGGCACTTTACACCGAAAACATTGAATTTATCCACCAAAATGCCGAAGCTAAAGTGCTCGCTTACTATCGCTGGAACGATGATGGTTCGCGAATAGTAGTGGTGGCCAATTTTTCGGACACTTATCTATCTGATTACTGTATTCCTAACTTTCCCGATACCGGAAATTGGCACGAGTGGATGTACAACAAAATTGTAGGAGTTGGGGAAGAAGACTTTAAGTTTGATTTGCCGGAATGGTCGGCTCATGTATTTCTTTGAGATGAGAAAAATTTATGTCCCCAGGCAGAGGTTTGGTGAAGTTGTAGAAGATTAAATTGTATTTATGACTGGCACATACAACTCGATCGACCGGGTTTTTATACCGAGCATGATGGCCATAACAACTCGGTGTATGCGTCCTGAATGGCGATCGCAATTCCTGGTATTGAGCATAAGAATTGTACGGCGCCGTGCCAAATGTCAATTAACAAAAATATTGTGAGAGGGTAACTTCTATGGGCTGGCTAAAAAGACTGTTTGGTTTAGAAAAACTGGAAAATCAAGAAAATGTGGAAGCTCCTGCTTACCAAGCACCTGTAGCTCCATCTCAAGCTCAAGTTCAAACTCAACCTGCTGCGGCTGCGACTAAAACAATCCCGCCGGAACGCATGGGATTGAATGGAGAATACGATCAAAGCGGTTTAGCTAAACGGGTGGCTCAGGCTTTCGATGCAAATCCTGATGTGGCGGACATTGAGACTGTTTATGTTGCTCAACACGGTACTACGGTGGTTCTCAAAGGTACAGTTCCCAGTCAGGAAATTGTAACCAAGTTGGTGACAATTGCTAAAAGCATTAATGGTGCAACTGGGGTGGAAACCAATCAAGTTACTGTTGGCTAGGGGAGCATCTCAGTTTGGCATTTATAGTGCTGTCCCCGCTCGCGAGTTGTAGAATACGCGAGCGGGGACAGCACTATAATAAAAAAAATGCTTTTTGCAAAACTGAGATGCTCCCGTTGGCTAGGGCGACGGTTGTTGGGAACAGTTAACGGTTAACAAGTTAACTGTTAACGATTAATTATTTTTTTGAGCGATCTTGCTGTACATAAAAAATATGACCGGGGAAAATTTAGTACCTACTCGCGGCACATTAGAACGGAGTCTTGGGCAAGGGATTCAAGCTTTGTACCGATCTGTACTCGGACACCAAACGAGTCAGGCGCTCTGCAATCTTTTGGATAACAAATTAATCATTGTAATCGAAAATGCGATTACTCAACCAGAAAAACTGCTGGCTCAGAACGGTCAGCAAGATTTGGCTTCCCAGGTGCGATCGCAATTAGAGTCAGTTCTGGAATTGCCACTGAAAGACTTAATCAAAGAAGTTTTGGGTGTGGGAGTGATCGATCTCCTCAGCGATGCCACTTTGGAGACCGGTCGCGCCGGAACGATCGCAATTTTGGAGTCTGCACCTCAAGTTCGCGATGCTACTTCTAAGTCTAAAACTCAACCAGAAGTGGCTGATGGTTGAGGTGGTGGCGGATAATTAGTTCTAAATCCTTGATGTTGAAAGGTTTAGAAAGATATGCAACGCAGCCTGCTTCGAGAATCCGATCCCGGTCTTCTGTTTTTGCTAGTGCTGTGACGGCCACGATCGGAATATGTCTGAGATCCGGGTTTTCTCTGATCCGCTTTACTAATTCTATACCGTCTATATCGGGCAGACAAATATCGAGTACGATTAGGTCGGGAGAGCGCGAGACTGCTGTCGAAAGAGCACTGTACCCGTCCATGGCTCCTACGCACTCGCAGCCGAATAAATCGAGTATTTGCGTCAGCAGCTCTAAGTTATCGTGATTGTCGTCTACAGCCAATACGAGAGGACGCTTGTCAACCGCCAGGTGACCCATATTTAAAGAAGATTCCAAATGCTGATTCCACGTAGGGTAGTTCATAAATCCAGATCGAAAAACGATCGTAAAAGTTGTACCCGAGGCATTCTTCAAGTGGCGCTCGGGCACTTGAAACAGATTGGCTCGTATTTGTAGCTCTCAGATGGCCAGTCTTCGGTCTAACCAGATTGTACAATATGGCTGCGAGTTCTGGCAAAGACTGCACCAGTTGATCGCTCCACAGTATCTCCATAATTTTACTGATCCCCGGGCAAATTGCCAACTTACGCCCTAAGGTTGCGTCAGCTTTGACAACAAGAGGCGATTACTAGGAAAAAGCTTGCTAATAAACTATCCTAGCTTAATTTTTGCTTTGAAGAGTGGCCGCAGTTTTTGAGAATTCCCTCAACATTACACTACTGATATCCTCCGTGTATCTACCTAAAGAAAGATTAGATGAGGCACATAAATTTAACAACTTCCACCTGCTGAGAGATACTTATTTCTCCGGTTTAGATTTCAATGTTTTTAAGTAGTAATTATCGCTAATTAAACCCGTAAAAATATCATTTTTTACTGACTGTTTACCAGATATTAACCTAGGAGATGTTGATGACAATTGCAATCAGAGACGACTTAACTTACCAGAAAGAATTGGTTGAAAGCCCGCCCGCGCGATTTGATGACAACAGAAGCCAGCGATCGCGTGGAAGCCGAACTGCACAAAGAAGTTTTACCTACGGACGACAAAACCCTCCAAACAGAAATAGCTGACCTCTGGAAAGATACGAATCCGCTGGTACGATTGCTAAGCCGGGTGCGTGAGCCTTTGCGCGGGCCTGCACCTTTGGGCATCGATTCCAATTTGTTTGTACGGAGGGTCGAACTAGAAGGCTCACTTCCTTCGGGAGTAAAATCGGAAACTGCGATCGCGGGTGTATTTTCGGCAACGAAGGATGAGTTGTCCCAGGAGCGAATTCAGGAAATAGCGAGCTTTTTGCCGGAGAGAATTCGGGAAATTTGGGAGTCGGCTTAACGGGATATTTCCCAGTATAAATACTGAGCAACCGGTTTACTCTTCCAGCATTCTGCACTCTCAGTCAGAAGCTTGTGCGATCGACCCGCTTTCTAGATTGGTTTGATCGTTCGGACTTTAGTCCGCATCAAAGTCTGTTGAGAAACCCAGTTAGGATCGCAAATTAAATAATTTACACATATTT
The DNA here is from genome assembly GCF_020738625.1 of Microcoleus sp. PH2017_09_SFU_O_A. Lineage (NCBI taxonomy): Bacteria > Bacillati > Cyanobacteriota > Cyanophyceae > Oscillatoriales > Microcoleaceae > Microcoleus > Microcoleus sp. PH2017_09_SFU_O_A. Next base: position 157 of record NZ_JAEQCF010000150.1, on the reverse strand, counting down.
GTGGGATGGGCGTCCCGCCCGTCTAGAAAGGACGGGCGGGACGCCCATCCCACAAGAACAATAGACCTCTTGCAAAAAAAATCTATGCTATAATAAAAGATTTTCAATTTAATCCCCCTAGAGCTAACTCATAATTATAAATTGCTGATAACAAATT
>NZ_JAEQCF010000021.1:52340-71594 GCF_020738625.1 Microcoleus sp. PH2017_09_SFU_O_A | reverse complement strand
GTACCTTAAGATTTGGACTGAAGTCCGATTAGCGCTCTTTTGCAAAATCTCTAAAAGAGCGCTTTAATTAGGTACGTTGTTGCGCTTAAGCGCTCTTTTTCACAATCTCTAAAAGAGCACTTCAATTAGGTACGTAGTTGCGCTTAAGCGCTCTTTTCCACAATCTCCGAAAGAGCGCTCAAGCGCAACTACGTACCTTAAGATTTGGACTGAAGTTTGATTAGTTCTCTTTTCTACAATGTCCGAAAGAGCGCTAAAGCGCAACTACGTACCTTAATTTTGGAGTTAAGTCCGATTAGCACTCTTTTGCAAAATCTACGAAAGAGCGCTGAAGCGCAACTACATACCTTACGATCGCACCTATTCATCTGTACTCTGTTAAGATCGCTCAATATCTTGACAAGCAACCCGATCCATGCAGACTCTCAAACCATCAACCCGACCTTTCAACCATCAAGATACATATCCCTGCCCTGTCTGTCGCACCGGTCAAATTTCCACCATGCCGATGATGGAAGCCCTCGGTTGCAACTTCTGCCAGCACATTTTTACCGCTAGCGAAGAAAGACAATCGCTGAAAATGGCCGATCGCCAACCGCCCGTAACATGGCACTGGGACGGCAAAAAATGGATAGGAGCGCACCTCGAAGGCACAGAATTCGGATGGTCTTATTTTGCCGCCGCGATCGGTCTAGTCTTCCTTCCCACCACCTTGCTCGGACTTTCAGCTTACTATTTTCCTCCGGTTCCCGGCAGCCGTTTGTCGTGGTTCCCCGCAGCTTGGACGGGTTTAGCTTTTTTGTCCCATTTAGGCATAGTGCTGTGGTTGGTAGCTGAATTTTATCAATTTCCGGTGGGCACTTACTTCAGAGCTTGGGCGCGCAGGATTCGCCGGCGCTAGCTGGATGCTGTCAAAGAGCCGATCGACCTCAGCCGCCCACCAGCATCAATTCAGCTAAAATTAGAGGCGATCGCAAAACTCAACTCCAAATCTGCACCACTAAAGCTATAATCGTTAGCTATTCTAAATACATCTGATACGAGCGCATAGCGATTTGTGAGGAGAGCGATGAACATACTTGGAATCTCGGCGTACTACCACGACAGCGCCGCCGCCTTAATTCGCGATGGAGAAATTATCGCCGCAGCGCAGGAAGAAAGATTTTCCCGCAAAAAGCACGACGCCAGATTTCCCAAGAATGCGATCGCCTATTGCCTAAAAGAAGCGAACATAGAATTGCGGGAACTCGATCGCATAGTCTTTTACGACAAACCATTAGTCAAATTTGAGCGCCTGCTAGAAACTTACCTAGCCTACGCACCCAAAGGTTTTCGCTCTTTCCTCACCGCCATGCCCATCTGGCTGAAAGAAAAGCTTTACCTCAAAACCATGCTCAAAAGAGAGCTCGCAGAAATGGCAAACTGCAAAAGCAATAAACTGCCATCTCTGCTATTTACTGAACACCACCAATCCCACGCAGCCTCAGCATTTTTCCCCAGCCCCTTCCAAAAAGCCGCCGTTTTGTGCCTCGACGGCGTAGGCGAATGGGCAACAACCTCAGTCTGGCTAGGAGACGGAAACCAACTCACACCTCAGTGGGAAATCGATTTTCCCCACTCCTTGGGCTTGCTTTATTCAGCTTTCACCTATTACACAGGCTTCAAAGTCAACTCTGGTGAATACAAACTCATGGGTTTAGCGCCCTACGGCGAACCCAAGTATGTAGACAAAATTCTCACCCATTTAATCGACCTCAAAGATGACGGAACTTTCCGTTTAGACATGGATTATTTCAACTACACTGTTGGCTTAACCATGACAAATCAAAAATTTGACGAACTGTTTGAAGGGCCGCCACGCACAGCAGAAGGAAAATTAACTCAGCGGGAAATGGACATTGCAGCATCCATTCAAGTTGTTACAGAAGAAGTTGTTTTGCGGCTGTGCAGAACAGTTAAAAAAGAATTGGATGTAGATTATCTTTGTCTTGCCGGCGGTGTTGCTCTTAACTGCGTTGCTAACGGCCGACTCTTGCGGGAAGGTATTTTCAAAGATATTTGGATTCAACCTGCCGCAGGAGATGCTGGCGGTGCTTTGGGCGCAGCTTTGGCGATTTGGTATCAGTATTGCGAACAAACTCGTACTGTTGCTGATGAGCTACTCGCAGTAAATAAGATTAAGGAGGAGAGGACTGAAGTCCTTACTACGAAGGAGGAGGAAAGGACTGAAGTCCTTACTACAAACCAAGCTGTGGCGACTGTGGCGAAGTCTGTGGCTCATTTAACTTGTCACGACAAAATGCGCGGTTCCTATTTGGGGCCAAGATATACTGACACAGAAATTCAGGAATATTTGGATGCTGTCAAAGCTAGCTATCATCGATTGGACGATGCCGAATTGATGCCACAGTTGGCGGAAATTTTGGAACAGGGAAACGTCGTCGGATGGTTCCAAGGGCGGATGGAATTTGGGCCGCGGGCTCTGGGCGGGCGATCGATTATTGGCGATCCCCGCAATGCTAAAATGCAATCCGTGATGAACCTGAAAATTAAATATCGGGAATCATTTCGACCTTTTGCACCCTCAATCTTAGCCGAACGAGTTGCGGATTATTTCGAGATTGACCATTCTAGCCCTTATATGCTATTGGTTGCTCCAGTCAAAGCCAGTCTCCGCATTCCCATGACAGCGGAACAACAAGAATTGTTTGGCATTGAAAAGCTTAACATTCCGCGATCGGAAATTCCGTCTGTTACCCACGTCGATTACTCGGCTCGCATCCAAACCGTTCACAAAGAAACCAATCCTCGGTACTATGACTTAATCAGTCATTTTGAAGAGCGATCGGGATGTTCGATTTTAGTAAATACTTCATTCAACGTCCGAGGCGAACCAATTGTTTGCACTCCTGAGGATGCTTACCGCTGTTTTATGCGAACCGAAATGGATTATCTGGTTTTAGAGAATTTCTTAATTCCTAAATCGGAACAAATTCCTTGGAAACAAGACGAAGCTTGGAAAAATGAATTTGAACTAGATTAGTTATTAGTTATTGGTTATTTGTTATTGGTTATTTGTGATTTGTTGGTGTTAATGACTGATAAATGACTAATACCTAATACCTAATGCCCAATGCCCAATGCCCCATTCCCAATGCCCCATTCCCAATTTCTAATGAGCGACGAAATAAAAAAACTCGATAAAAAAGGCCTGCGCGATTTCGGCCTGCTAATTGGCGGCTTAATTGCAGTGCTGTTCGGTTTAGCAGTACCTTTGCTGCGGCGCGATTCTATACCTTGGTGGCCCTGGGCGATCGGCGCAGTGCTAATTGTGTTAGCATTGGCTGCGCCGAAATCGCTCAATCCCATTTACCACGGGTGGATGTGGTTTGGACTTACCCTCAACAAAATCGAAACGCCGATCGTGCTGGGGATAGTTTTTTACCTGATAATTTGGCCGATGGGAGTTATCAAAGGTATATTTGGCGAAGATGCAATGCGGCGCAAACTAAATCCCAAAATGGATACTTACCGCGTCCCGAGTAAAGCAAGAACAAAAGTTAGCATGGAGCGTCCTTTCTAAGTGTTTGAATCAACATTAGACTTTCTCAAAGATTTGTGGGCGTTTATGAAGGAACGCCAAAAATATTGGTTGCTACCATTAATTGTGACTTTAGTCTTTTTAGGAGCTTTGATTGTATTGAGTCAGGGTTCTGTAATTGCTCCGTTTATTTATACCCTGTTTTGAAAGAATGAGCAAGTTGAAGAATTTGGGTGTCAATTTAGGTTTGACACTCGGCGGTTTATTAATGGGGGTGGTAATCGGTGAAATTGGATTGCGAGTTGCTAGAGTTGAGGGCTACCCAAAAATAGGAGATGTTGTAGACTCCGCGCCAACTCGTTTCCACACTTCCGATCGCGATTTGGGTTGGAAGCTCAAACCCGGTGTGTCCGGCGAGTGGAATGGGGAAGGTGTAAGTTTTGTACAGGTGAATAGTGACGGTTTGCGCGATCGCGAACACACCAAAACCAAACCTCCCAATACCTTGCGCGTCGCAGTTTTAGGCGACTCTTTCACCGAAGCAATTCAGGTACCAGTCGAACAAACTTTCTGGTCAAAATTAGAACGAAAGCTAGGTAACTGCGGCGCCGTTAAGGGACGCAAAAAAGTTGAGGTCATCAATTTCGGCGTTCAGGGTTACGGTACCGCTCAAGAATTGATGATGCTGCGGAAAAAAGTATGGGATTACAGTCCTGATATTGTAGTCCTGGCATTTTTTATTGGCAATGATGTAATTAACAATTCCCCGCAACTGGAATACGACCATTATCGACCATTTTTTGTGTACGATGCTAGCGGCAAGTTAGTACCAGATATGTCTTTTCGCAATCTGCCGCCGATCGCTCGCAACGAAAGAGCAGTTTCTTTTGTAGATAGAATGCCCAGTTTTTTGGTCAACAATTCCCGCATCTTGCAGGTGATTAAAAAGGTAGATTTAGATAGGAAAAAGCGGCAGTTATCTGGAGATTTTACCGCTTTGAGCAGCCAAAACTTCAATCCACCTCAGGATGCAGTTTGGAAAGATGCCTGGAGGGTGACAGAGGGTTTAATCGTGACAATGCGGAATGAAGTCGTGCAGAAAAAAGCTGATTTCTTGGTTGTGACAATTGGCGATCCGATGCAAGTTCTCGGGGATGTCAAAGTCCGAAAAGATTTGATGACAAAGCACAACATTCAGGATTTATATTATCCCGACAGGCGGCTGGAAAAATTGGGCGAGCGCGAGGGTTTTCGGGTACTGAATTTAGCCGAACAGTTCAAAGGCTATACAGAAAAATATCAAGTCTGCGCCCACGGTTTTGATAATTCTATACCCTGTGGGGGTCACTGGAACGAACTCGGACACCGACTGGCCAGCATCCTCATCAACAGAAATCTGTGCGAAAATTTGCAACAGTCTCAAGTACCAAAAAAATAACCGCAATCAGTCAAATTTCATGAAAGATTCAACGCCACTCCAAAAAGGCAAAAATATATTAACTTTAATCGCCGTCAATTTGGCGATCGCCTTTATTTGTCTGGAAGCTTTGTCCCTAGCTTTTTACTTTATCAACCAAAAGCAGTTTTTTTATACCAGAACCAAAGCCAAAGAAAAAGTAGTCGAAGATATTGAACGTATCGGCATTAGACTAGATGAATCTATCGTAGAAAGACTCCACCCGTTTTTTGGCTACGTTCTCAAACAAGGTGCTTTTACCAATGAAAGATTAAAGTTAAAAGTCAACAGACACGGGTTTTTTTCCCTGTACGAATATCCCTTTATTAAAACCAATAAAAAACAATTTATTATCGGAGTTTTTGGCGGTTCAGTCGCCAACAACTTTGCAGTAGATGAGTATATAAATCAAAGATTGTCTAAAAAATTGCAGAGTTATCCAGAATTTGCCGATCGCGAAATTCGCATTTTAAATTTTGGCAACGGCGGCTACAAACAGCCCCAGCAATTATTGATTTTAAATTATTTTCTGGCTTTGGGTCAAGAGTTAGATTTAGTCATCAATATTGACGGTTTTAACGAAGTAGCACTGTCAAATTTAAACAACAAAGCCCAACTAGAAATAGGAATGCCCAGCGTCCAGCACCTACAGCCGCTGACAAGTTTAGCAAGCAATGTGTCGCCGGAAGTGATGAGTTCCATCGTCGAAATTAACGAAAACAAAAAACAATTGAAAGCAGGTATTGACAAATTGCAAAATTGTCAACTTGCCTTGTGTCACGCCGTTACCTCGCTGAGAGTGAAACAATTAGTCAACAATTACCAGCAAGCAGTTGTCAAGTACGACGCGCAAGTCAAACAATCCAACTCAGACAGCGTAAATAGCGGTATAGTCTACATTCCCAAAGCTGAGTCTGTATTGCAAGAGGCTGCTGCTTTTGAGAAAATGGCCTCGATTTGGTACGAATCGTCGATCGGCATGAATCAAATTTTATCGAGTAGAAACATCAAATATTTTCACTTTATCCAGCCCAACCAGTATTATCCAACTAAACGAGTGTTTACCGCCAAGGAAAAGGAAATTGCCATCAGCAAAGACAGCCCGTACATCGCAGGAGTAAACAAAGGTTATCCGGTGCTGTTGTCAAAAGTTGATGACTTGCAAAAAGCTGGGGTGAATGTGTTTAGCGCCGTAAATATTTTGGACAATACAAAAGATACGGTTTACAAAGATGCTTGCTGTCACTATAATTCAGTGGGAGAGGAAGTATTGGCAAACTATATTTCCAGTTCCATCATTAAAGTAGTAAGAAAGTCTAAATAAATATTTATGAAAGATTTCAAGTTAATTAACAAAGCCCAAGAAATCCTCAAAATTACTTTGATAAACTTGGCGCTTTTACTTGTTTTCCTAGAACTCGGTTCCTTGGGATGGTATTTTGTCAAGCACAAGCAATTTTTCTATACGAGAGAAAAGGCGCAAGATAAGTCGGCTTTAGGAATTAATTTAGAAGGAGTGCGTCTGAATCAGTCTATTGTCGAAAGGTTTCATCCTTTCTTTGGGTTTATTCAAAAACCCAGCGCTGATTTTCGACCTGGTTTTAAGGTGAACAACTACGGATTTATCTCTCCTTACGATTACCCTTTTAAAAAGTTTAAAAAAAATCAATTTGTGATCGGAATTTTTGGCGGTTCCGTGGCTTCAGATTTTTCTATATTTCAAATTCAAAACAAAATTTTACCTCAATACCTAAAACAGGTTCCCGGTTTACAGGACAAAGAATTTATAATTTTGTCTTTTGCTACAGGCGGTTACAAACAGCCGCAACAGTTATTAATTTTAAACTATTTTTTGGCCTTAGGTCAAGAATTAGATCTAGTAGTCAATATAGATGGCTTTAATGAAGTAGCACTTTCTAATTTAAACAATAAAAATCAGATTAATCTGGCGATGCCGAGCATTCAGCACATTTCGCCGCTGACTAGCTTGGCGAATAATAGCCTTTCTACCAAGGCTTTGCAAGCAACTATTAGAATCAAAGAAAATAAAACTAAGATTAATGAGGGTTTGGAAAGTTTGCAACACTGCTCTTTAGCTGCGTGCGATGCTTTGACTTCTGTGTACGTTCAAAATTTAGTCAACAATTATCGCAGAGATGTGATTGCCTTTGAAAAAGAACGCAGCAAAACTCAGCAAGATGACGAGGGTAGTGTGATGTATATTAATAAAAATAAGTCTGTTTTAGAGGATGGTGCAGCTTTTGAACAAATGGCGTGGAATTGGGCAAAAAGTTCAATTTTTATGCACAAAGTGCTGTCGGCTAGCAATGTTCCTTATTTTCATGTCCTCCAGCCGAATCAATATTATCAGACAAAAAGGGTGTTTAGCGATGCCGAGAAGCGGATTGCTTTTAATAAAGAGACTCCTTATGCTAAGGCTGTGGAAATTGGATATCCGGCTCTTTTGGGTAAGTTTCCTAATTTACAAAAAAATAAGATTAATATTTTGAATGGGGTGAAGGTGTTCGACAAGACTAAAGATGTTGTTTATGTAGATAGCTGCTGTCATTACAATAAAACTGGAGAGGTAATTTTTAGCAATTATGTGGGTAGTTCTATTGTGGAAGCTTTGCGGAAGGATGAAAGAAAAAATAAGAAGTGATATTATGTCCAGTTGATTTATTATTGATTGTACAATTTGCGAGCTCGTAGGGGCGGGTTCACCAACAAGATATAACGATAACCAACAATATATAAAAACCCGCCCCACTCTCACGAATAATTCACATCAACCTGATATTTATATTTAATTTCTAAATGTAGGTGATGATTCATCGTTGGGTGGGGGCGGGTTTTTGAGATTGTTTGTTTCCGGCGATGATGGTTGGTGAACCCGCCCCTACGGGTATTATGTCCATGGATTAAAATTACATGGATTTTAGGTTTTTGGTTGGGTTTTAGGTCGATCGCCCGTGGATTCGATCGGCATTACCAAGATCTTATCAACTCGGTTTCCGTCCATATCGACGACTTCGACGCGCAAGCCGTTCCATTCAAAATGCTCTGCCGCCGCCGGAATTTTACCCAAATTTGTAATCACAAAACCGCCCATTGTGTGGTAACTTCCCCTATTTTCTAAAGAGACTTCTTCAATTCCAAACAGTTCAAAGAAATTCTCAACCGGCAGCATTCCGTCTAACAGCCAAGAACCATCTTCGCGCTGCACGGCTTGCGGTTCGTCGGCATCTTCAATCGAGGGAAAGTCGCCAACTAATTCGACTAAAATGTCGTTGACTGTCACTAATCCTTGAATGACACCGTATTCATCTACTACCAAGGCAAGTTGATTGCTAGATTGCTTGAAAAGCTCTAAGACTTTTAAACCGCGCGTACTTTCGGGTACAAATAAAGGTCTCCGCAAAGAAGCACTTAAATCGAGGGGTTGACCGGTCAAAGTTCTCGACAGCATATCTGTAACGTGTACTAAACCGACAACGTTGTCGAGTCCGCCCTGACAAACGGGAAACCGGGAATGACCGCTGCCAAGCATTTTTTGGCGGTTTTCTTCAACTGAATCGTCCAAATCTAGCCAGGTCAGATCGGGGCGGGGAGTCATTAAAGCGCTGACTCGCCGATCGCCTAAACGGAACACTCTTTCTACCATGTCCTGTTCGGCTTCTTCAAAGGTTCCCGCCTCGGTTCCTTGCTCTATTAAAACTTTAATTTCTTCTTCTGTAACTTGCGGTTCTGTCGAGGGCGATATCCTCATCAGCCGCATCACCAAGTCAGTGGAATAACTTAACAGATAAACCGCAGGAGCACCAATTTTGGAGAGCATTCGCATGGGAATTGCTACGCTTGAGGCGATCGGCTCAGGGTTGTTGAGGGCCAACCGCTTCGGCACGAGTTCGCCGATAATTAAGGTCAGATAAGTGATCGTTAAAACTGCGATGACTGAGGCGATCGGCTGAGCATAGGGCGCTAAAGCCGGTATCAAGCGCAACAGAGGCTCTACTCTTCTAGAAATTGTGGTTTCTCCGAAAGCGCCTGACAGGATAGCCAGCAGCGTAATTCCGATTTGAACAGTCGGCAAGAACTGATTGGGGGCATTAGCCAGATCCAAAGCTACACGGGCATTCGTCGAACCCTGGTTAGCCATCTGTTGCAGTCTCACCTTCCGTACTGAGATGATGGCCATCTCTGACATCACAAACACGCCATTGAGCAAAACTAGCAGGAGAACAATCAGAAGGTCGGTACTTGGGGACATTTCTCAATTTATCGGTAGTAAAGGCGAAGCGCACTGCCCGCTTAAAGCATAAGCCCGGAAGCTGCCAATCTCGATCGCAAAAATCGAAATTGTTGTCAACCTGTCCCTAGATTAACGGAACGGGCTCATTTCGATCGCAAGTTCCAGATATTTACAGAAGGCTTCTAGTAGAAATCTACCCGCAGTACAGTTGAACTGCCAACAGCCGATCGAGACAATGATAGATGTTTGTCGTACAATCGAACTTACTAGGCAGCGGGGAAGATCCTTCGCCCATCGGGATAAAAACTAACAGCCCATGACTTTCTCTTCGATAATTCGGACATTGGGGCGATCGCCCCTAGCCACAGAACTTCTCAACAAGCTCAAACGGCATCACTGTTTGCAACTGAACGGTATCGCCCGCTTACCCAAAGGTTTAGTAGCTTCCGCCCTCGCACAACAAGAGGGGCGAAACCTATTAGCCGTGACAGCAACTCTGGAAGAAGCCGGCCGCTGGGTAGCTCAATTAGAGGCGATGGGTTGGCAAACCGTACATTTTTACCCAACTTCGGAAGCTTCGCCCTACGAGCTATCTTACTCCGACGAGAACGAAATGACCTGGGGGCAAATGCAGGTTCTGGCGGATTTGGTGGATCGGGAACAAAAAACGGCCAATTCCTCAAAGCCGATCGCAATTGTAGCTACAGAAAGAGCTCTCCAGCCTCACTTGCCGCCTAGAAGTGCCTTTGAACCCTACTGTCTGACGCTGAAACGAGGCGAAGTTCAAGACTCAAAGATACTTGACCGCCAACTTGCCTCCATGGGGTACGATCGGGTGACTTTGGTGGAAACGGAGGGCCAGTGGAGTCGCCGGGGGGATATTGTCGATGTGTTTCCGGTGGCGGCGGAGTTGCCGGTACGGCTGGAATGGTTCGGGGATACTTTGGATCAACTGCGCGAGTTCGATCCGTCGAACCAGCGATCGCTCGATAAGGTCGATCGATTAGTTTTAACTCCTACTAGCTTTAACGCAATTATTAAGGCAGTTTTAGCTGAAAATAATCTTGACAAAACAAACCAAATAGACTCTGTTGATATAGAAAATGAAGCAGAAAAATATGTCCGCAGGCTGTTAGGTTTAGCCTTCGAGAAACCAGCTTGTTTGTTGGATTATTTGCCAGAAAATACTTTAGTTGTAGTTGACGAACCGCAAGGATGTGAAGGCCACAGCGACCGCTGGTTTGAAAATGCCCAGGAACAATGGGAAAGTTGCAATCGGGAATCAGAAGTTGTTGATGGTGAAACGCCAAGATTGCCAATTGCTAATCTGAAGGTTCCGAAAATTCACCGCACTTTTGCGGAATCGATCGCAGATGTCGCAGCTTTTGACAGGCTAGAACTTTCAGAATTAGCAGAAGATTCTACTACTCAAAAAATTAAAAGCTCCTCCGGGGGCGAGCAGCTACCGCCTGCGGTTAATTTGTCCAGCAGGCCAGTGCCGGTGATGCCTCACCAATTCGCGAAGCTGTCTCAAATGCTCCGGGAAGAGCGGGATCGCGGTTTTACGGTGTTTATGGTTTCGGCTCAACCGAGTCGATCGGTCTCTCTGCTGTCGGAACACGACTGTCCGGCTCAGTTTGTGGTGAATCCGCGCGATTTTTTGGCGATCGACAAGTTGCAGTTGCAGCACATTCCGGTAGCTTTGAAGTACAGCGGGCTGGCAGAGTTGGAAGGGTTTATTCTGCCGACTTTTCGGATTGTTTTAATTACCGATCGAGAATTCTACGGCCAGCATTCTCTCGCTACATTTAGCTACGTCCGCAAGCGCCGCCGCGCCGCTTCTAAAAAGGTTGACCCGAACAAGCTCAGTCCGGGGGATTATGTGGTGCACCGCCAGCACGGAGTGGGCAAGTTTCTCAAGTTGGAACGCTTGACGATCGATCGGGAAACTCGCGAATATTTGGTGTTGCAATACGCTGACGGTACTCTGAGAGTCGCGGCGGATCAATTGGGCGCGCTGTCGCGGTTTCGGACTGTCGGCGATAAAGTGCCGGATCTCAACAAGTTGACTGGTCAAACTTGGGAAAAAACTAAAGCAAAAGTTCGCAAAGCTGTTAAGAAAGTAGCAGTAGATTTGCTGAATCTTTACGCAAAAAGAGCTAAGCAACAGGGTTATGCTTTTCCTCCTGATATGCCTTGGCAGCAAGAGTTAGAGGATTCTTTCCCGTACCAACCAACGCCGGATCAGTTGAAGGCTACTCTGGATGTGAAACGTGACATGGAGGGCGATCGACCGATGGATCGCTTGGTCTGCGGCGATGTCGGTTTCGGCAAGACGGAAGTTGCTCTGAGAGCTATTTTTAAGGCAATTACAGCGGGCAAGCAGGTGGCTTTGCTGGCGCCGACGACAATTTTGACCCAACAGCACTATCACACGCTCTCAGAGCGTTTTTCCCCTTATCCGATCGAAGTTGGTTTGCTCAATCGCTTCCGCACAGAAACTGAACGCCGGGAAATTCACAAACGCCTAGCAACTGGGGAGTTAGACGTGATTGTCGGTACTCAGTCTGTTTTGAGTAAAGCGATTAAATTTCGGGATTTGGGTTTGTTGGTGGTGGACGAAGAACAACGGTTTGGGGTGAAGCAAAAGGAAGCGATTAAATCTCTGAAAACCGAGGTAGATGTCCTGACTCTGACGGCGACTCCGATTCCCCGCACGTTGTATATGTCTCTATCGGGGATTCGGGAGATGAGTTTGATTGCGACTCCGCCGCCCAGCCGCCGCCCGATTCAGACTCATTTGGCCCCCTACGATTTGGAGGTGGTGCGGACTGCAATTCGTCAAGAGTTGGACAGGGGCGGTCAGGTTTTTTATGTTGTACCCAGAATTGAGGGGATTGATGAGTTGGCGGATACGTTGCAAACAATGGTTCCGGGGGCGAGAATTGCGATCGCCCACGGTCAAATGGATGCTGCGGAACTAGAATCGATCATGCTGACTTTCAGTGCGGCAGAGTTTGATATTTTGGTGTGCACTACGATTATTGAGTCGGGTTTGGATATTCCGCGCGTCAATACAATCTTGATTGAGGACGCGCAGAAGTTTGGTTTGGGTCAGTTGTACCAGTTGCGGGGACGGGTGGGACGCGCGGGGATTCAAGCTCACGCTTGGCTGTTTTATCCCAAGCAAAACCAACTGTCGGATGCTGCAAGGCAGCGGCTGCGGGCAATTCAAGAGTTCGCGCAGTTGGGATCGGGCTATCAGTTGGCTGTCCGGGATATGGAAATTCGGGGCTCTGGTGATGTGTTGGGTACGGAACAGTCTGGTCAAATGGAGGCGATCGGTTTTGATTTATATGCTGAAATGTTAGAGGAGGCGATTCGCGAAATTAAGGGTCAGGAAATTCCCAAGGTTGAGGATGCACAAATCGACCTCAGTTTGACGGCGTTTATTCCTGCCGATTATATTGGAGATCTGGATCAAAAGATGAGCGCTTATCGGTCTGTGGCTTCTGCGAATACTCTCGAAGAGTTGCAACAGATTCGGGCCGATTGGTGCGATCGTTACGGGCAGATTCCTCTACCAGCGCAGCAACTAATTCGTGTTGTCGAACTCAAACAAATCGCCAAGCAAATCGGTTTTTCTCGGATTAAACCGGAAAATAAGCAGCACATTGTCTTGGAAACGCCGATGGAGGAACCTGCTTGGAATTTGCTCAAGGCTAATTTGCCCGAACATCTACATTCTCGTTTTGTCTACAGCAAGGGGAAGGTTACTATTCGCGGAATGGCTGTTTTGAGCGCCGAAAAGCAGTTGGATAATTTGATTGATTGGTTGGGTAAAATGCAGGGCGCTTTGCCGGAAGCAAAGATTTGATTTTAATATGAAATCCCGCTATTTAGCCGGCGGTCGAAATCTCAGAATCATACCGATGGAACCGGAGAAAATATTGCTGCTGCTTTAATAATTGTTTGAGCAGCACAAAGGATTAAAATCGTGAAAAAGTTAGTCTGTGTTTTTTTTGCGATCGCGCTAGCGCAAGGAGTGCCAACGGTGGTTCAATCTCAACAAATAATTGACCCGATCGACCGGGTTGTCAATGCAGGATTGATGAATAAAGATTCTAGCGGCAATTTTAATGCTGAAAGCATTATCAGTCGCGCCGATTTGGCGGTAATTTTACTGAAAACTTTTGGTTTGGAACGGCGGAAAACAGCTCAGAAACCGGATATGGAATTGCCCGACGTACCTAAAAGCTACTGGGCTTACAGTGCGATTCAAACTGCTTTGAAAACGGGAACTATGAGTGGATATCGCGACGGAATGTTTTTCCCAAATCAAAGGGTGACTCGCGCTGAGGCTTTGGCGATTTTTGCTCAAGCTTATGGGGTTTTTCAGTTTCCAGACGCCACCGTTGCCGAGATTTTAGCTAGGTATCCAGATGCAGGGGAAATTCCTAGTTGGGCTAGAAAGTCTATGGCTACTGCACTGTATGAAGGGTTTGTGAATCTTGAAGTCGGAACTAATGCAATTAATCCTTTGAAGCCGATGACTCGCGGTAATATCGCTTACGCTTTGAGCAAGTATTTGGAGCGGCAGGTAAGACCAACTTCTTTGCCTGTCCCGAACGAGGAGCCACCAAATCGGGGGATGGGAAGGTAAATATAGTAAGTTTCATTTGCCTGAGAATCGGTAATTGGTAATTGAGAAGGCCATAGCTCATTCAATTAAAAATTGCTAAGCTGTTCGACATTCAAAATGCACTATTTGTGTGCCAGATCCCATACTGTAAGGGGTTGAGGCAATAAATTTAAATGACTAACAGCTTATAGCAATCCTAACTGAGATGTGAACACAAATATGATAAAATATAAAAAAACTAAGTGCGATCGGGCAACCAAAAACTCCCCAACCACCCAAAAAAGACGACCCCAAAAACCTCGGCTACGTCTCACCCGAATTTGCCGAAAAAGTATCCCAACAGGAAATTGACCAAATCAACGCCAACGTCGAAACCCTGCTCCTAACTAAAAGCTGCATCCGCTGCGACCTCCGAGGTGTAAAATTAGTTAACCTCACCTTAAAAAATCCGATCGTTACAGGAGCAGACTTATCAGATGCTAACCTCAGCGGAGGTACTTTCGAGATATAGCGGTTCTCAGAAAGATGAGGTATGTTGTTGGGCTTCAGCCCTCTTGGTTTAAGCGGTTATATAAGCTGTCAGTCATACCTCATCTTTTTGAGAAAGGCTATAGCAGATTTTGTCAACACTAACCCTAGCACGCACTGATTTAAGTGGCTCAGTTTTAATAGGAGCGAGAATCAGCAATAGTAATTTTAGGAAAGCTAACTTGACCAATACTAATTTAGACGGTGCAGACTTGCGCTTTTCCGACTTGAGAGATGCCAATCTTTCTAATGCGAACCTCCGCAATGCGAACATGGATGGTGCTAGTCTCGATCGAGCAAGTATGGCAGGAACCACCATGTCCGATGGTCGAAAAAATCAATAATATTAAATTCGTCATTCCTGACGGCTAGCTATATTAACCACCATGCAATTAAAGCTGCTGTCTTACCTTTCGCCACTATCGGTTCGCAAGGTTCCACCGTTAGACGTTGTGACATCCCTTGATAAACAGCATCAGAAATAGTAATTGCACCACCAGGCGTGGCACTTTCTAAGCGTTTTGCTGTATTGACAACATCACCAATCACCGTATAAGTCCGAACATCTGCACCGCCAAATAGCCCTTCAATAACGCTCCCGCAATGCACTCCGCATCCCGCACCAATTCCATATAATTCAAGCATTTCTAAAGCAGCTTTACTCATAGATTTAGCCGCAGCAATTCCCTGCTGTGGCGTAGCATAAATCGCCATAATTTCATCGGCTGTAAAAGTTATTCTTAAAGGCTGAAACTTGGCGGCGGCTGGTTCAACACAACGGTAATATTCATTGATAACCGCTGCAACTGTCTCAGGGGAAGTTTTTTCGCACCAACTTGTAAAACCGCGAATATCCATAAATAAAATCGTGCGATCGCACTTTTGAAAAGCCAAACCTGCTGGATTATTAAGCGCTGTGTCTACTACATGACTTCCCATCCCCCATTCTGCCATGTTTCCCAGTAGTTGATCTGTTTTTTGTAGCTGCTTTCTTTGTTTGAAAATCTGTACCGACTGCAACCCCAAAAGCAAACCGATAAATACCATACTCCAAGTAAGAAACCAGTGCGTTGCCGTCCGTGAAAATGTCACTATCAATTCTAAATTAGCAATTAAATATTGAGACTTAATCCCAATCACAACATAAAAAGCTACCACCATCAGAGCCCGTACCACACTTTCCAGTGGAATCAGCCAATCATCAATACCCTTAGCCCAATGGAATCGCAATCCTTGCAAAGTAGCAATCATCAGAGAAAATAACCAAAAGACAACGTGACTAGGATTTTGGAAAAAATCTAGCCCGTCTATCGGCAGATCAATCAGCGTATAGATACCAACGCAGATCAGGTTTCCCCAAAAACGGTGGCATTTCGAGTTCGACAGATACCAAGCCTGAACAAGCATTGCTACTATTAGTAAATATTCAGTTGGGTCTGTGATAAATTTGAAGAAACCAGCTAATATTAAGTCTGATAAACTCTTCAGAATTAAAAAGTGACCGCTGTTACTTAATACTTCACTAAAAAATGTACTGGTGCGACTTCCTTGTAGCAGACTTTTCCATACAATTTTTGACTTAAGACTTGATTTTGCCGTTTCAATACTTCTATTTTTCATCTTAATTAAAGGTCAGCGACCAGAGAATTATTGTATAGCAGTTCCCCAAAAAAGATGCAACTGTAGAGAGAATTAAAACCACGATATTCATCAGTCATTCCCCGAAAAAAAAATCTATTAGCTATCTTCCTCTGTTGTTTGCTGGCGGCGTTTCCGAAAAATACCAGTCATATTGATTCCTGTTACCAGCAGAAAAATCACACCCAAACCTACCAAAAACACATAGATTGGCATCAAAAAATTTCCCAAATATTCTCCTTGGTGGATATTCAGAAAAACTTCTCCTACCTCTTTCGGCATCTTAAACCAACTTTTGCCAACTCGATAGATTACACCTGTGACTGTACTGACTGCTAAAGGCAAGACAATAATCGGTGTAGCAATACGGTGAACCTTACGAAAATCAAGTTTAGCACCTGGTCTTTCAGGGCGTGCGCCACCAAAAAATTTGGTCATCGTCAAACCAGTGACTATCAGCCCAATCACTCCCAAAGCCAGCAAAAGCACATAAAATGGTCTGAGTTCCTTTCCGAGATAGCTTCCTTGGTGAATATTCATAAAAATCTCGGCAGCATCACCTTCTATGCCTAACCAATCTTCTCCCAGCCGATAGGCAACTCCCGTTATGGCAGTCAATAGTAAAGGGATAAAAATAATCGGTGTAACTTGGCGGTGAAGTTTGCGAAAATTAGCGCTAGCCATCTATTTATTCTCCTATTTTTTAGATGTTTTGTTGTTTACAAATCAGATATTCTTGGACGCACGGGTAGGCAGAAACCGGGTTTTTTTGCGAAAATATTTCGTTGTCACCCGCAGATTCGGTAAAAAACCCGGTTTCTTTGGTCAAAGTGGGTAATTCATGTTGCAAAAAAACGGTTTTAGCGCCAGTATTACAATTAGGAATAAGTGAAATTAGTCGCGTTAATATTTCCAGCATTAACTCCTTTCAAGACTGCCAAATATTGACCAGTGCCTGCTATCCTCAACAGAGTATCGCTAGCATAAATTTCTGTTCCTTGAGTGATATTAATGTTAGAAAATCCTAAGCCATCTTTCAGCTTCAGTATGTCTGCGCCTTTTTGAAAGTCCGTGATGATATCAGCGATATCGAGAGTATTTGTAGCCGATCGCCCTTCCAGCTCAAATAAATCCGAACCCATACCGCCGGTCAGAATATCTTTACCCTTCCCTCCTTCGAGAATATCATTGCCTGCACCGCCATCAAGGGTATCTTCACCCTTGCTGCCTTCTAACTTATCGTTGCCACTGTTGCCCCTCAAAATATCATTTCCCTTACCTCCTTTTAAATAAACATTATTGCCAGGAATTCCTGTCAGGATGTCGTTACCATCTGTACCTTTAATTTCATTTTGATAGAAATTGCCGTCACTTTCGTATCCATAATTGCTAACACTCCCTGAAGTACCGCTTTGATAACCATTTTGGTATCCATCATTGCTGCTACTACTTATGTACCCAGAATTGCTGTTACCATTTTTGTATACATCATCGTTGCTACTACTTGTGTACCCAGAATTGCTGTTGCCGATGTTGTTACCGCTGTCACCGCCACTTTCGTAGCCAGAATTGCTGTTACCAATGTTGTAACGGCTGTCATCGCCACTTTCGTAGCCAGAATTGCTGTCACCACTTTCGCCACTTTCGCCACTTCCTTTGCTTGAGAGTTGGTATCTCTCCGATGATGCTCGATCGACCTCTATGGAGTTATCTTTGGTCACATAGGACTGTCCCACGCCTGTCCAAATTTTAGTTTGGTTGCTCATCTTTTAGATCCTGGTTGTTTAACTCATTTACAATTACTGTGACAAAACAAAGTAAAGAACTCGGAAAGACCTAAAATTTATTTCATCCGCTTCCAAAACCTCCTCAATAGTCCTGGACACACGACATCCATATCTGGTGTGAATCTAGGGGCAATCCCCGTGGTTGCCCCAATCCCTTAGTCTCTTGCGTAAGTCCTGCTCAACCTAAACATCAGCCCATTTTCGCAGCAAATTAGCAATGCTTTTTGATAGCAAGTCAAACTCCGCTGTCTTTCCAGACTTCTGAAAAAGGGTATCGCGAACCGTATCCAAATCAAAGAGAATTTCTCGTTTGTGAGCATCCCGAACTAAACTCTGCACCCAAGTCACCGCCGCTAGTCTTTCACCTTCCGTTACAGGTTCCACACGATGTAAAGTTGTAGTAGGATAAACAACCATTGAACCAGCATCAAGTTTAAAAGCTTGTTCGCCTTGGGTACTTTCAATCACTAATTCCCCGCCCGTATAAGTTGCAGGATCGCTGAGAAATAGAGTGAGAGACAAATCCGATCGCATTAGTTCTTCATCTCCCATAATCGCATTATCAATATGTGTCCCGTAGTACATTCCTCCCTGATAGCGACTAAACATAATGGGACGAATTGCTTTAGGGCGCGCCGCTATTTGGAATAAAGAATTGCGTTTTAGTGCTTGATTGACTAAATTTATGAGTTCCTGAGTTGGAGCCGCATCATTTTTTAGTTGAGCATTATTTTTTACTTGTTGGGCGTACCAACCTGCTGTTAACTTCCCATCGACAAATTCAGCATTTTTTAGGCGATCGACAATTAATCCTAATTCCTCTGAACTCAGAATATTGGCCATACAGATAATCATTTGGGACACTCCTACAGGTTGCTAATGGACTCGCATTGTAGCAATAAGGTAATGTCTATGCAAACAATTTTTAGAGGTTTTTGGTTCTTTCCGAGTTCTTTACTTTTTTCTGGGATAGTAGGAGTAATACCAAATCCTGCCTTTTTATCTCCTCTATGATTCGGCGGTTGAAACCGCTACTACACAAACGAAGTCCGCCTCCGCGGACTAAGAAATAAAGGGGATTTTTAACCCGGATTTGGTATAATCACCCAGAATAAGGCTTTTTGAAAGATGCAAAGTAAAACTAAGATTTGGCTCGGCATTGGAGCTTGCGTTTTAACCTCTGTAGCTGCTAGTGCGATCGCATCCCAGAATTATAGCAGTGTTAATCAATTTTCCCCTATTTCTCTTTTAAGTAATGCTGCTAATTCATCGATGAGCAACAGCAAGCCGGTTAAACCGATCGTCTTAATGACTGTAGTTTAGACTAAAAAATGAGTACAGCTAAAAGTAGCCACCTTTGAATCTCAGGCAAGCTGTTGCTTAAAAACTCAAGAGGGATCAGATTAAATA